>NZ_CALLJH010000010.1:0-103429 GCF_938091255.1 uncultured Chloroflexus sp. | reverse complement strand
CAGAACTTCTTGAACCCGCCACCAGTGCCCGAAATACCCACGCTTACCCGCACATTCGGCGCCAGCTTGGAGAACTCCTCCGCTGCCGCTGCCGTGACCGGATACACTGTCGATGAACCGTCGATCAGAATGTCGCCGCGCAGTGCAGCAAGATCCGAGGCGGGTGCCGCCGTTGGCTGAGCCGGTGCCGCCGTTGGCTGAGCCGGTGCCGCCGTTGGCTGGGCTTGCTGCTGACCGCCACATGCTGCGATCACTGGGATCAACAGCACCATGAGCATAAAACCGTAGATCCATCGTTTCGTGCTTCGTACCATACGTGTCACTCTCCTTACCAAGCCTATCTGCGAATCGCAAGCATGCTCTACCATAGCAGAATGTCTGCCCGGTACACACACTTCATGGTGCAACACTCTAACAGGATGCAGAGAGCAACGCTTGCAGGGATACGATATCAGTGATGGTTTAAGAAAATATCATTGGATAGTTAACCAAATGTTAAATACAGGTGAACGTTCGGGGGAACAAGGCGGTTATGGACGAAATGCCAACGGGATGTAGACGTGCGAGACGAGCGCCGCCACCCGCACCTGCGTCGCACCAACGACGCTTCCCGGCCCGCTAAGGCTGATAGTCAGCAAACCAAGGTCAGCGACATCGCTTGCAGTCAACGTCACCCGCACGGTTTTACTGTCAATAAACGTAGTCGTCCGTGGTTGCCCGTTCACCAATGCTTGCGTCGCATCAGTGAAATCAATCCCGAACAGCAGCAACAATACCGGTTGATCGAGCGTCACTAATGGCGGGGTTGCTATCAGGGGCACTTGCAGCTCGAATGCACCGAGATCACAGCCGTTAAGCTGAGGTCGCGGAACACCACGCTGATCGTTCACCGGGCATGCCACACCGGCATCACGTGCCGGGCTATCGGCAGGAATAGCCATCGTTTGGGTTGCCCCACCGTTATTAGCTAATGCTCGCAGCAGGGGATCACGAAACTGCAGATCGGCAGTCTGGGTTGGCGCACTCTTGCCGGCAAAACACGTCACATCATTCCAAAAACTTGCACCGGTTAACCGTGGCGGGTATTGCAGGCTGCGGCCATCGTGAGTCAATTCACGCGAGCAGTGCTGCTGAATATTCCAGCTATTCCCGCCATTACCGGCAGTGTTATACGCAAACAGACTGTTACTGACGCTACCGTTGCCAGAATGACTGATTGCACCGCCAACCCAGCCAGCGTAGTTGTGGGCAAAGGTACTCGTTTCGATAATGAATGGTGCTGAACGGTTATTGATGACGTACAGCGCACCACCGTTGGCACTATAACCGGTTCCCTCAGCCTGATTCGCTACAAAGGTTGAGTTGACAATCCGTAGCGCAACTTGCTGCGGGAAGGCTACTGCGCCGCCCGAACCATCTTCACGTGGATTCCCTTCCGCCCCCGCTGTACGACGAGCACGGTTAGCGTGAAACAGGCTACCGCTAATCAAGACGCTAGGGTTACCGGTACCACCACCGCTACTCGTACCGCCGCCGCCAATGGCGCCACCCTGCCCGCGATTGCCACCAATAACAGCATTATGAACAAACGAACTATCAATGATCTCAAGACCACTGCTGTCTTCGTACATGTTGGCATGAATCGCACCGCCGGAATTGTAGGCTTGGTTATCTTGAAACACACAGCGCACCACTCGCAATCGCCGGTCAGCACCACCAAGTCCATCGGCTGAAATCGCGCCGCCGAGACTATCTTGCGGACGCGCGCCGATAGCGGTATTGCCCACAAAGACGGTATCCTCAACCAATAAACTGCTCTGTAACAGGTGAATCGCACCGCCAGCGCCGTTGTTGGCATGATTGCCTTCAAACCGACTACTAGTCACAATTACAGCGCCACCGCGGCTGTAAATCGCCCCACCACCGTAATCGTAGGCGTCGCGACCGGCAGGTACAGCGGTCAACGTCGTTTGGTTATCACGAAAGATAACCCGATCAATGACCAATGTTGGCGTAAAGGCTGGATTGGCAGCGGCGAAATAGCTCCGGATCGCACCGCCGCTGCCGTTGACAGCCGACTCATCGGTACCGCCGCCGCTGGCCCTGCCGCCAATGATCGTCAAGTTACGCAGCTCAAGCCGGCTAGCGCCGATCAGACCGGTGGTGTAGTGGTCAATCAACCGGCTATTGTTACCTTGCAGGATGATCCGTCTGCCGCCATCAATGATCGTCTGCGGCGCAGTAATGATCAACGGAGAGGCGAGCAGTATGGTGTGCGGATTCGGCCCGCAATTGAAGCTAATCTCGCCGCCGCCGGCAACTGCTGAAACTAACGCTGCGGCGGTGCAACTGGCCGACGTACCATTGCCGACCACTTTTGCTTGGGCGCGCGCCGGCATCGCTGGCCAGCCGGTGAAAACCAGCATGGCAATACCGATCCAAAGTATCGACCAGAACCGCTGGGTAACGATACGAGCACAAGCGCGGTTCACCATAGCTAGCCTTTCTGCGCAGAGCTGCTTTGTTAACGCAGCAGAGGAGCATCACCGAACGAAATCCCTCTGCATCAAACACGCCCCCGGTTTACCCCATCAATGCCTCGCGCAACGCACCAAGTGGCAACCCAGCCAATGCCTCTTCATCGCTGCCGGCCAAGCTCGACCAGAGCACAATCGCATCGGGATCGAGCCGGTAACGGCCATCGAGCTGGCGCAGCAGCCAGCGCAAAGCACGCACCTGCGCATCGGTATTGCCGGCGTCGCGCGTTGCCGGCCATCCTGCTGGGCGCTCAAGGGCAATGCCGATACTGATCCGGTTGAGGTTATAGCGAGTGCCGCCGCTAGTGGCAAACCCGGCATGCCATGCCGCCTTGGCTTCATCAACTAGCCGGTAGATGTGGCCATCGAGGCTAATCAGGTAATGGGTAGCAAAGCGAGAGTTGAAATCGGTCATCGCGGCAATCGTCTCGGCGACCGGGCCGGGAATAGCGTGGAGCACGACCATACTCACCCGCTCACCGCCGCGTTCGCTAAAGGCCAGCGCCGGCGGCGCCACTTGGGTAATATTAAACCCGCCATCGGTCGGCGGTGTGATTTCGGCGCTACGCACTGCCAACACCGGCGCCGGCATCGCCGCACCAAGCACCGGCATCCCATGCTGGCGGGCCAAGTCACTCAGGCGCTTCACCTCGCTCCACTTTGGCACCACATTGTAGAGCACGTCGAGCGCAAACGGCTGCAAGGCGTAGGTCGTCTTTTCGAGCGTGACTTGATAACTCTGAGCCAACGGCGCGCCAATCGCCCACTGGCGGGCCAACTGGTGAAAAGCCCAATCAGGGCGGTAGGTTGTACCCGCCTGCCGATAGGTCTCAGTCAGCAAAGCATCACGTAGCCGCACCGTCGCCGGGTCGGTCGCGGTACTGATTTGACTCAACTGACGCACATCTTTCCAATTGGGCACAAGATTGTAGAGCGTATCAACCGCAAACGCCTGATAGGCGTACTGCTTGCCGTCAACCGTGATCTGGGCGCTTTTGCCAACTGGCGGCCCCAACTTACGGGCCACGGCGTATTGATGGAACGCCCAATCAGGCCGGAAGGGCGAGCCACCAGCTTGATAGGTTGCCTCAAGCAAGGCACGCCCCAAGCCGCTGGACGGAATACTCCCACCCAGTAAATCGCTCAGCGTCTTAACCTCACCCCAATTTGGGACTTCGCAGTAGAGAGTATCACGAGCAAACGGCTGATAGTTGTACTCCTTGCCCTCAAACTTCATCCGCACGCTTGGCCCCATCGGCATGCCAAGCTGATGCTCGAGCGCGTACTGGTGAAAGGCCCAATCGGCATTGTAGCCTTGCCCCTTTGTTTTATGCCGGTAGCCCTCTTCGAGCAATGTTTCGATCAACCGCTCTTCATCCGGCGACGGCGTACCAATCTGACCGGGCGGCAGCGCCGGCGGCGGCGCAGCATTATTCAGATAAGCTTCGACTTGCGACCAGACCCACTCTTTGGTAACAGCCCAGCCGGGGCAGCTCTTCTGATTGGTGTAGTCACGGTGAAACGAGATGAGCTGGCGTGGCGGTATCTTGAGCCGGCGCGAGAGTTCGCCCATCACGGCGACCGAATGTTCCCAGACCTTGCCAGAGGGTAACACCCGATCAAAATAGCCTACCATCTCTAACCCGATCGAATACCAACCTTGTGCCAGCGATCCGTTCCCGGTACCGGCGTGAATGCCAATCTGCGCCATCGGCGTCGCTAGCCAAATCCCATCAGGGCCGGTAAAGATATGCGGCCCCGCCGTCCAACCTTTACCGGCATAAAACTTCTGAATCCCGCGCATAGTGGTCAAGCCGCGCCACATGGTCTCATCAGGTCGATAGGTGTGATGCAGCACCAACCGGCTAGGCGCGAGGCGACCAAAATCGTAGTTCGCGACGTAATCACGCCACTCGGCGATCGTCAGCATACGGTTGATAAAGGGCGGCGAGCCTTCGGTAGGAAAATCGGGCATAACCAAGCTCCTTCCGGCGCTAATCGGTCGCCGCGGCCAATCGCCGCGACCGAATGATCGATGCTGCAACCGAGGCCAGCAACGTCACGACAATCACTGCTAGCGAGACCGTGGTGGGGATATGTAAGCCATGGCCACCAAGAAACCAACCGGTGACCAACGGGGTAAGCATCTTGACCCCAATAAAGGACAGAATTATCGCTAACCCGAAGCGGAGATAGTAAAATGCGCGCATAAAACTCGCCAGCAGGAAATAGAGTGAGCGCAGACCGAGGATGGCGCAGATATTCGAGGTATAGACAATAAACGGATCATGGGTGATACCGAAGATAGCGGGAATTGAGTCAACCGCAAACAGCAAATCGGTGCTCTCCACAATCACCAGCACCAGCAAGAGCGGGGTTGCGTTGAGCCGGCCCTCTTCACGCACAAAGAACCGATCACCGCGCAACTCGGCAGTCACCGGCAGAAACCGGCGCACTAAGCGAGCCAATGGATTCTGTTGCGGATCGACTTCCGGATCATCATCTTGCCAGAAGAGCCGCACGCCGGTCACGAACAAGAACGCACCGAACAGGTAGAGGATCCACTGAAACCGTTCAATCAATGCTGCGCCGAGCAAGATCATCGAACCACGCATGAGCAGCGCGCCGAGAATGCCCCAGAAGAGTACGCGATGCTGGTACTGCGGTGGAACGCGAAAGTAGCCAAACAGCAATACGAACACAAAGATATTATCAACACTAAGCGAGTATTCGACTAAATAGGCGGTGAGAAAGTTGAGCGCATCTTCGGGGCCGCGCCAGAGCCAAATCAGGCCGTTAAAAGTCATTGAAAGCGAGATCCACACCAACGTCCAGATACCAGCTTCACGCGCCGAAACCCGATGCGAACGGCGATGAAACACGCCCAAATCTAGGGCTAATACGAAGAAGACAACTGCATGGAAGGCAATCCATGCCCAGATGGCGGTTTCCACGATAGCTCCTTGGTTGTCCTATGATGGTGATACACGTGGGACACACAGCGAAGGGACGCACAACCATGCGTCCCTTCCGGGTTACAAATCGATCCGATCGTCTTCAATGATCCGTTGCGGAAACCGCACCTGTGCCCGCATCCAACCAGCGGTTTCGTCACGGATCAAACTGAACGAACCGTCCAGATCGCTCTTCACCAGCGTTTCGATAATTTGCAGGCCCAACCCGCTGCTGGGGCGCGGCGGCGGCGGCGGATGGCGCGGGCCATCATCGCGCACTTCCATCAACACGTGCCCTTGCTCAAGCACCGCTTCCACCTCGATCCGGCCACCTTCGGCGGCAAGCCCGTGAGTTAACGCATTATCAATCAACTCGTTAATGACTAACGCCAATATGGTCGCATCGCGCGAGCCAATCCGCACCTCATCGCCAAGAATCGCAAACTCAACCCGGATATCAGACTCGATCAGCGGAGTCTGAACATTTTCGATGACTTGCCGGGCGACGGCGCCGACCGTCGTCACGCCAATATCATCACGCGATAGCAAATTGTGAATGGCAGCAATGGCTTGAATGCGGGCAGCACTCTCGCGCAACGCTTTCGCGCCGGGACTGGCTGGGTCAAGCCGGCGCAACTGCATTGACAACAGCGCGGCAATGGTCTGCAGGTTGTTGCGCACGCGGTGGTGCATCTCTTTGAGTAGCGCCGACTTGACGCGCAACGCGCGCAAACTCTCTTCGTAGAGACGGGCATTCTCGATCGCAATGGCCGCTTCATCGGCGAACGTGTTAAGCAGGCGCACCTGTTCGTAATCAAACAAGTGCGGCTCACGCCGGTAGAGGCAGATACCGCCGATGGTGCGACCACGGGCGCGCAACGGCATGCAGAAGAGCGAGTGGAAGTTCTCGCGACGGGCCACCTCAGGCAACTGTGGAAAGCGCGCATCCTGATAGGCGTTCATCACTGCCAATGGGCGGCCATCGCGCACCGTCTGAATGATCAGGTCGCGCACGCCATCACCCTCGCCGCCATAGCTGGCCACTAGCTTCAGATTACCATCATCGCCGACTTGAAAGATGGCCGCCCGATCGACCTTCGACAAATCGACCGCCTTCTCAGCGATCAGACTTAGCACATCATGCAACCCAATCTGCTCGGCGATCGACTTCGAGACCTGTTGGAGCGTGGTCAACTCGCGCAACTTCTGATGCAGGCGTTCGTCGGTCTGCTGATAGAGCTGGGCATTGGCGATAAAGAAGGCCAATTCGCCGGCAGCCATCTCGACAAACGAAATCTCTTCTTGGGTAAAATCGCGGGGCGCGATTGTCTGCACTGTAATCACGCCTTGCAGTTTATCGGCGCTAAACTGAAATCGCTCAGCCGAGAAGAGCACGATTGGCACCGCCAGCATCGAGCGAAAAATCTCTTCGCCGAGTTGTGGCTCACGATGGTAGCGCGGATCTTTGTAAACATCGCTCACCGAAACGGGATAGCCGAGTTGGGCCGCCCAGCCGGTCACTCCTTCGCCCAAGCGGGCCACCACCTGCCCGACCGCCGCCCGATTCAGGCCATGGGTCGCGCGCAAGACCAGATCATCGCGGTGCTTGTCGTATAAATAGATCGAACAGACCTCGACGTTCATCACATGCGCCACCGTCTCGACTACGGTTTGCAGCGAGGTGTCGAGGTCGAGAGTCGAATTAGCGGCAGAAATAATCCGGTGGAGACCATCGAGCTGGTCGGCGCGTTCGACCAGCCGCGCTTCCCATTCGCGGGTGCGCTGTTCTTCTTGAGCAGCACCAAACGCGAGCAACAATTCGCTGACCACCACCCCTTGCGACATAGGCAAACGGGCGGCCAGATGCAACCCTAGTTCGGTCAACACCTCGGCCAAACCACCGCAGGCATGCCACTCGGTACCGATCTGCCGCAACAAGCTCAAGCGCATCGCCGGATCAGACTGGTGTTCCAGCGCATCGATCAACATGCCGATCGACGGAATTGTCTCGCGCAACGCGCCGATCAGATCAGGCGGTTGCGATGTCAGCACCTCATACATTGGCAAGCTTGTCGCGCTCATAGACCACCCTCAACGAATGTTTGGGTCAATTATACCCCGTCGCGCAAGGATGATCAGCGCCAGCGCGTGAGAATCTTTTCGCGCTGAAATACTTGGGTTGCCAACCAGAGCAAACCGACCGCAACCAACGCCAATACCAGCGAGAAGAGGAGCGCCACCACCGGATTCAGCACAAACAACCCCAACATCTGGCCGAAGAAGAGCAACATCACCGGCACGATCAGCACGCCGGCAATTTGCTGCGCGCTGCGTGGATCGTTCACCCGCGCCGAGACCATCACTGTTAGCGCAACGGAGATGAGGGCTAGGAGCGGGCTGGCCAACAGCAACATGACCATCCACCCCGGATGCAACACCAACCCCGGCACGGCCGGATCAATGGCAACGAAGCCTAAACCGGCAGCAAAGATCAGCGCGCACAACCATGTCAAGGCGATACCGGGAATAATTGCCGCCAACACCTTACCCAGCAACACATCGCCGGTCGAAATCGGCGCAGCCAGCAGCGGCTCAAGCGTACAGCGATTCTTCTCGCCGACGATGCTGTACGAAGCGAGCACATTGGGAATCACCATCGGCAACAGCAAAAAGAGGGTGGAAAACTGGCGGCCAAAGATCACTTGGGCCAAGGCTTCGAGACCGAGACCGGCCAGCGCCGGGTCAATCGCCGCAGCCGGTATCTCGGCAGTATCAGGATCGCTGACCAGACCCATAGCGAAGATCAAGCCGAGCGCAAGGAGTGCCAAGATCAGTGGCGGCAAAAAGGTGCTAAGCAGCAAACCGCGCGAACGGCGCAACTCCAGCCACTCTTTGCGGATCAAGACGGATATACGTTCCCAATGGAGCATAGCGATTCTCGCTCTCTTTGGATTGCGCGATGCTATGGAATGCGGTCGTTTGACTGTCGCACTCCCCATAAGAGGCACCCAGTCAGACGGCAGTCTAGCGTTCAGCCTGAGCCATTTACCGTTACCGCCTCCTGTATCAGCTCGAGGTAAACCGTCTCGAGCGAGGGGGTAAACGGTTCGAGGTAACAGATATCAGCGCCGGCAGCAACCAACGCCCGCACCAGCGCCGGATTATGCTGGTCAGGATTGGCGAGACGCACCAACAACACCCGCTCCTCAGCAGACACTTCCGACACAAACGGTAACCGCTGCACTAACGGCGCTAGCGGCGCAGCCGGGCCGGCCAACACCACCCGCACGCTCTGGCCAAACAGGCGGGCACGGAGATTGGCCGGCGTGTCGAGCGAGATCAAACGGGTACGGAAGACGCCGATCAGATCGCACAACTCATCAGCCTCGGCCAGATTGTGAGTAGTGAGAAAGATCGTGCGCCCACCAGCGCGCAGCGTCTTAATCACATCGCGCACTGCCCGCGCCGCAGCCGGATCGAGGCCGGCGGTCGGTTCATCGAGAAAGACCACCGGCGGATCGTGGAGCAAGGCCCGCGCGATCGCCAACTTCTGGCGCATGCCTTTAGAAAAGCCGCCAACCGGATCGTGGCGTCGTTCCCACAATTCAAATAGCCGCAGATAGTGGGCAGCGCGCTCGGCGGCTTGCATCGCCGAGAGACCGTACAGACGGGCGAAAAAGGTCAAATTTTCGAGCGCGCTGAGGGTATCGTACAAGCCGGGAGTCTCGGTCAAAATACCGGTCGCGGCTCGCACCGCAGCGGCTTGATTCTGCACATCAAACCCGGCCACCCGCGCCGTCCCACTCGATGGCGCGATCAAGGCGCACAACATACGCACCGTCGTCGTCTTGCCAGCGCCGTTGGGGCCAAGAAAGCCAAAGATCGTCCCCGCTGGAATCACGAGATCGAGATCGGCAACGGCTACCAAGCGATCAAACTGGCGGGTGAGACGGTGGCATTCGATGGCATTCATAGCATTCTCGTGATCACATCGCGAAGGCGGTTGGCGGATCAGCTAACAGGCGCTACAGAATGGCAAGCAGTGTTTACAGACCTTCGATTATTATGACAAGTTGACGCCGCAGACAAGGCATGTTGATTGCGAAGCAAGTTGGCGCTGGTTGGTTGATCCGCTACCGGTAACAATCGCGCTTAGAGGATTGCTGCGGGCAGAGCGTACCCGCACTATGACATAGTACCACGAGCGATAGCGTTGGCGCAGCGGAAAGCTAGCCAAGATTAGTTTCAAACTGCGCTGCCCCGCGCAGCGACGCCATCCCCCGCGAGCACGAACTGCACCCACTCAGCGCCCATACCCGCTACCGCGGGAGATTGCTTCGGTCGAGCGGCACCCAGCAGCGCTGGTCGCCGCCGCTCTCGCCCTATGACAGATCTCAGCGAACCCCTGCCACAAGAGCAGAAAAAGGAACCATCGCAGTATTCCATGTCGTTGTATATTGTACAGTGCGAACCACGCGAACTAGACCGTCACTCGCGATGCGCATCACAAAGTATCGCATGCAAAGATTCCTGAGTTCCCTATAATAGCGGGTGCAGGGGCAACTGTTTTATGATGGAGGGTGTATGGCGCGGCAAGATTTAGCCAGTCTGATCCGGAACATTCCCGACTTTCCGATCCCCGGCATTCAGTTCAAAGATATTACGACCCTCATCGGCAATGGGCCGGCGTTTAGCGAAGTGATCGATCGATTGCACGAACGGTACCGCGACCAACAGATCGACGCCGTTGTCGGCATCGAGTCGCGCGGATTCATCTTTAGCGCACCGCTAGCTTACCGGCTCGGCGTCGGGCTAGTGCCGATTCGCAAGCCGGGCAAACTGCCAGCAGCGACATACCAAATCGAATACCAACTGGAATATGGGACAAACAAGTTAGAAATTCACCGCGACGCTTTCCAGCCGGGGGCGCGGGTACTGGTGATTGACGATCTGCTGGCGACAGGCGGTACCATTGCGGCGGCGTGCGATTTAATCGGGATGGCTGGCGGGCAGGTGGCCGAATTAGCCTTCGTGATCGAACTGACGTTCCTCAACGGGCGTGAGCGATTGCGCAATCATAACATCTTCTCGCTAATTCAATTTTAAGTGCCCTTGCTGTGGAAGCGCGGTAGCAGGCGAGATACTTGCCGCCGCGCTTTCAGCGCAACAGCTTGCGGTGATCTTGACATACGTGTTATACTAGACCCAAATCCCGAATGCAAGATGACCGTAGCGCTCCGTGACTCCTGCGCCGCTGGCGCTGCGACGATTTCCCCATCTTCACATTGCTGAGCAGGCATCGCACTGATTACCGGCTCTCGTTGTATGCTGGTTCAATACACAACAAAGTAATTTCGTTTCTGCATGCTTGATGATCATGTACCGCTTGATCCAACCGGCCAAAGGATCTGGCGCGTATGGATGAATTCAGTCTTGTTTCCCTTCATTCTTGCTGTTCCAAGGAGTACGTATCGTGATGACGGTGGCCGAACTAGAAAACAAAACGCTCGCGGATTTGCGCGAGATGGCACGTAAACTTGACATCTCAGGGGTTAGCGCCCTCAAAAAACGCGAATTAATCGACAAATTACTGCATGCCCAAACGATTGAACAAGCGGTTGATCCCGGCACCATTTATAGTGATGGCATCTTAGACATTATGCCGGAAGGTTTTGGCTTTTTGCGCGGCAATCGAATGATCTCTAGCCCCGAAGATGTCTATGTGTCGCAATCGCAGATTCGCCGCTTTGCCTTGCGCAGCGGAGACCGGATCTGGGGGCAGATTCGCCCGCCGAAAGAGAGTGAGCGATACTATTCACTCTTGCGAGTCGAAAAGATTAACGACTTAGACCCCGAGACGGCGCGCAACCGGCCCTTCTTCGATCAACTGACCCCGATCTTTCCTAACGAACAAATCAAGTTAGAGACAGAGCCAAACCTCTTACATACGCGGCTGGTTGATCTGATTGCGCCAATCGGGCGCGGCCAACGCGGCTTGATCGTCTCGCCACCCAAAGCCGGCAAGACGATGCTGCTCAAAGCGATTGCGAATGGCATCACCACCAACTATCCGGACATTCACTTGATGGTACTGCTGATCGGTGAACGACCCGAAGAGGTGACCGATATGCGCCGCTCTGTCCGCGGCGAGGTCATCTCTTCGACCTTTGACGAGCCGGTCGAAAATCACACCAAAGTCGCCGAGATGACGCTCGAACGGGCTAAACGGCTAGTTGAGATCGGGCACGATGTTGTGATTCTGATGGACTCGATCACCCGGCTGGCCCGCGCATACAACGTCGCTATGCCGCCGAGCGGGCGCACCCTCTCAGGCGGTATCGATCCGGTGGCACTCTACCCGCCCAAACGCTTCTTTGGCGCGGCACGGAACATCGAAAACGGCGGTTCACTTACGATTATCGCCACCTGTTTGATCGATACCGGCTCGCGTATGGATGATGTCATTTACGAAGAATTCAAAGGCACCGGCAATATGGAGCTGCATCTCGATCGCAAACTGGCTGAAAAGCGCATCTTCCCTGCGATCGACATTCAACGCTCGGGCACCCGCCGCGAGGATCTCTTGCTCAGTCCAGAGACGCTCCGCCAAGTGTGGACACTGCGCCGCATGGTGAGCATGCTCGGCGACAACGAGGGCACCGAGCTAATGCTGACCCGGATGGCAAAGACCAAATCGAACGCCGAATTTCTGCAAACCTTGAGCAAGAGTTGAAACGTTTATGGCGCTCGCTGCGTAGATCGTTGCGTCTGATGTCGAACCAGTCGCAGTCTGAGGAGGTCGCGGTATGAATTGTCCGCAATGTGGTTCGCCCGTTGCTCCGGGAACACGTTTTTGCACGAATTGCGGGTATCGGCTGGCGCCAGCTACGCCGACCCCACCGCCGATGCCGCCCACCCCACCCTCGCTGATCCCGTCGTCGGGCGATGCCGCGAGTATGGCCGATGTGTACGATAACCGTCCCGGTGAACGGCTTGATCTGCCTGAGCCGCCGGTAGCGGGCACTGGTGTCGGCGCTAGCGGTCTCCGCTTCAAGATCATTGGCACTACTATGCAGGCGGTCATTCTAGAGGTACCCGCCGGCCAGACCGTCTACTCGGAACGCGGCGGCATGAGCTGGATGAGCGCTAACGTCCAAATGCAAACCAATATGGAGGGTGGCTTAGGCGGCGCATTTAAGCGCATGTTCTCAGGCGAATCAATCTTCTTAGTCAACTTCACCCCCCAAGGCGGACCGGGGATCATCGGCTTCTCGGCTGAGCTGCCGGGCAAGATCGTCCCGCTCAACCTTGGGCCGGGGCAGGTCATGATCTGTCAGAAGGATGCCTTCATGTGCGCCGAACGCAGCGTTTCGCTCGATATTCACTTTCGCCGCAAGCTAGGGGCCGGTTTCTTCGGCGGCGAAGGATTTATTATGCAAAAGCTGACCGGGCCGGGGCTAGCGTTTGTCGAGCTTGACGGCGATATTGTTGAGTATACGCTGGAAGCCAACCAGATGCTGAAGGTGGATACCGGCCACGTAGCACTGTACGAACCGACCGTCCAGTTTGATGTCGAGATGGTGCGCGGCTTCAAGAACATTCTCTTCGGCGGTGAAGGGTTGTTCCTAACCACATTGCGCGGGCCGGGGCGAGTCTGGCTGCAAACGATGCCGGCAATGAATTTGGCCAAGAAGCTTGCCCAATACATGCCGAGCACTGGCGGATCGAGCAGTTCAGGTGGGATTAATCTTGGAAGCCTATTTACGAACGACTAAGAGGGTCGAGCGCTGCTCGGCCCTATCGCTCAATATCATTGTACGGGTCGAGCGCTGCTCGGCCCGTACCATTCCTACGACCAACTATCGTACACACCCGCAAGACACAAACAGCCCGCCAAGAGCGGGCTGTATGAGCATCTTCCCGGCTGGCTGAGCGAGCAAGGGCTAGACGAGGTTAACCAACTCGTTCGCCGTGCGCCGCATATCGAGGAACACCAGACCGAGCTTAGCCCGGCTTTGCGCCAGCGCAGTCAATACCGCTTCCTCACCGATAGCCATTAGGATCACGTACCCATCTTCACCACGCACAAAGACCTGATCGAGCTGCCCGCGCCGTAACTCGCTAGCGATACGCTCGCCGAGCGAGAGCATAGCAGCGCTCATCGCCGAGACGCGATCTTCTTCGACATCTGCCGGCAGCGCCGAAGCCATGATGAGGCCATCGACGCTCACTACGGCGGAGGCCTCAATATCGGGCGTGTTCATCGATAGGGCCTTAAGATGCCGCACCATCTCTTCGGTTCTGCTTGCCATTCATATCCTCCTTAGAGGCCGTCAGCCAGTTCGGGACAAAGACGAAACCGTGTGGGCCTTGACACTGACTAGTGCAGAACTACCTTTACGACGGCCTACACGTCGCTTATTCTACTACATCTTTGCAAGCACAGCAACTAGGTTTGCCGGCTTTTTGCCCATTGAGCGTTTGGTAGACCGCGGACACCGCTGTTATTGTAAGAGGTTTTTGGTTGTTGGTCAACTCTGCTATGGTGGCGCTAACCGACTGCGGAGTATCTCATCAGCGATGGTGACAGCCTGTTCAGGTGTGAGCAGACCACGCACAGCGCTAAGGTGCATATCAACCAGCGTTGTCCAGACCACTTCATTCGCAAGGCGTTCGGCGGGCATCGGCAAGCCCTGCTGAGCCTGTGCGCGAAAAGCGCGGGCCGCCGCCAATTGCACCCGATCATCGAGGTCGGTATCACTAAGCTGCAGGGCCAGTTGGGTGGGTTGGCGACCGGCAGCCAACAAGGCGCGCTGGCTATTGACCTCGATCATAAACCGCATAAACGCTTGCGCGGCAGCTTGTTCGGCCAGATCGGTTAAACGAGCATTGAGCACGATCACATCGGCCTGCACATACGGTTGGGGCGGGCGATCGGTGGCGTTTAGCTTCGGCAGCGGCGTAACGC
Source organism: uncultured Chloroflexus sp. (assembly GCF_938091255.1). Classification (NCBI taxonomy): domain Bacteria; kingdom Bacillati; phylum Chloroflexota; class Chloroflexia; order Chloroflexales; family Chloroflexaceae; genus Chloroflexus; species uncultured Chloroflexus sp. The sequence goes on along the minus strand of NZ_CALLJH010000010.1, from coordinate 88,970 downwards.
CAAGCTGGTCGTTCCAGATCGCGCGATACTCGGCTTGGGCATGGGCCCAATCGATGGTCATAATCGCCTCGCGCGCCTGCAAGACGCGATCGACGACCACACCGTCGAGCGTCGCCAGCACGCGCTCATCGCGGTAGAGTTCGCTCAACCATGCTAACCAACGCTCGGCGCCCGCCCGCCCGCTGTCACCTAACACCACGGCGCCATTCTCATCAAACACCCGGCCACCAAAGGCATACAGGTAGCCAATTGTCCGGTCGAGCGCAAGATTGTAGGCCAACCCCCACACCGGCGGCATTCGCTCGCGATCGGTGAGCGCGCGTCCGGTTAGGAGCAATTCTTCGACACTAGCCGGCGGTTGGAGCACATTGGCGCGGTTGTAGTACAAGGCCAATGTATCAAAGCTGATCGGCAGGCCGAACAATGTTGACTGATCACCGACCGTCACACGAGCCGCGCCGGCGGCGGTGGGAATCAGACTATTCAATTCGCTGGCCGATATCAGGTCATCGAGCGGGCGCAGTGCACCTGCACTAACGAGCATACCGAGAGTATGGCTCTGGACGATCGCGAGATGCGGTCCGCCGCCTTCATTGACTGCGGTTGCCAAATCGATTGGCAATGACACCGCCGGTCTGGCTTGTACGATGATCTGCCATTGCGGATGCGTCTGATTGAACTGATCAACGAGGGTTTGCAAGACACGGCCTTCCGCTGCCGGCCATGCATGCCAGAGGCGCAGTACGACGCGATCAAATCGATTGGGTGGTGTGCTGGTCGGCGGCACGGAACATGAGACAAATACCAGCAGCCAGAGCAACAGCAAGCGGCGAAACAAAAACTGGCAACGCACATTATCCTCGCTGGATCAGCCGGGCTGCTTCATTATAACAGGATGCGTGCGGGGATTGAGAATAGCGCCAAGCAACTCAAGTAGCGCAAAGGGGCGAGCGCTTGTCAGCCTTGCGCCAAATTGACAGAATCACCAACACCCGCTACCCTAATAGTTCAGCCATCAACCAGAGGAGGTGTGATGATGCGCGTCGGGCTTGACTTTGGTACCACCAACTCAAGCGCTGCGGTCTACGATGGCCACAACCTGCGCTTGATCGACCTTGATCCGGTGAATGCGCAGCCGGCCATTCTGCGCTCGACGCTCTTCATTACTCGCGAGGGCGTGCCGTTCATTGGCCGCGAGGCGATTAACCGCTTTACCGAAGGTAATGTCGGGCGCGAAATTGAATACGTGTGGAAATATATTGGCGACGCCGAACTGACCTTTGCCGAGAGCGGCACGGTGACGCAAGCACTGTACGTCCCGGTTGACGCCAACGCGCCGGGGCGGTTGTTTCAGTCGCTTAAGAGCAGTTTGCGCGATCGTAGCTTTCAGAAAACCAACGTCTTTGGCGTCTATTACACGCTGGAAGAGCTGATTGCGCTCGTTTTGCGCATGATTGTCGAGCGGATCGAGCAGCAGCTCGGCCAGCCGATTAGCCATCTCGTGATCGGGCGGCCGGTACATTACGCAACTGATCCGGCCAGCGATGCGCTCGCGTTCCAGCGCATGCAAGCAGCTTGCCGGCTCGCCGGTATCCGCTCGTTCAGCTTTTTGGCAGAGCCGACGGCAGCGGCGCTGTCGTATGCCCGCACCAACCGGCGCACGCAACGGGCGCTGGTGTTTGACTTTGGCGGTGGTACGCTCGATATCACGATTATGGAACTCGACGAGCGCGGACAACCTACCTTCTTGGCAACTGACGGCGTGCCGGTTGGTGGTGATCTGCTCGACCGTCGGATCGTGATGGGCCGCCTGCTGCGCCACTTTGGCGAAGGCGCGACGCTCGGCGCGCGCCAATTGCCGTTCCCTAACCACGTGCTCGAACATCTCAGCGAGTGGCAGACGATTATTGACCTGACCCAACCTAAATATCTGGCAATCATTGATGAAGCCGTGGCTATCAGCGACCGTCCGCGCGAGATGCAGGCGCTCCGCACACTGGTGCGCAAGAACTACGGTCTGCCAATGTACGAGGCGGTGGAACGCACGAAGGTGGCGTTATCGCAAGCTGAACGAGCAACGTTCACGCTTGATATGGGCGAGATTACGGTGCGCGACGAGATCCCGCGCTGGGACTTCGAGCGGCTGATCGGCCCCGACGTGCGCGCGGTTGAGAAGTGTATTGACCGTGCTTTGCAGACAGCCGGCTTGCGGCCTGAGCAGATTGACGTTGTGCTGCGCACTGGCGGTAGCTCACGTGTGCCGCGCTTCGTGCGTATGTTGAGCGAGAAATTCGGTGCCGAGAAGCTGCAAGAGATGGATGTGTTTACCAGTGTAGCAGCGGGGTTGGCAGTGAAGGCATATGAGGAGTGAGTGATGAGTATGGTCATACACAGGTACAAACAACGAGCGAGTTGAGAGAAGTCAGATATAGCTTCGTTACACCTCCTTCGTACAATATGCCTTGATCTGGCATAACGCGAAGGAGGAACCTAATGAACGACATCTCTAGCACGAGAAACAATTTCACTTATGTCTTCCGCTGGCCATTTGGTAACGCCAGCTTTAACGATGTGACTCAGCATTTAGGGTCATTCTTCACTCAGATCGATTCGTCACTGGTCGATAACCTCAATCGCCGGTTGTGGAGCATGGGCATCGGTAGCAGCGCGGTGTACTGCTCGTTCAAGCGGTAAATATTGCCATAATCAACGGCACATATACCGTGACCTTTTCAGCCGAAGGACAACGCCTGCTCGGACTCGGTCAATTGTCCATTATGAATGGCCAACGACCACTCTTGGTCGATTCAGCAGGCAAGATCGTGGAAATAGGCCGCATCACACCCAATATTGCTCTTGTAGCAGCATCGGTGACGTCGCTCGTTGTCGCGACTGCCCATCTCATCGCAACTCGTGATCTTATCCAACGGATCGAGCTGCTGCAACACAACGTTAACTGGCTAATCAAAGCGCGTCAAATCGACCAGTGGGCAACCTTCGAGCGTATCTTCTACGCCGCGCGTGAGATCTGTGCGCGGCCAATTGATGAAACGGCCCGAATGGAGTTGTGGCGCATGCGGCAGGAACTTCGCGAGCAGCGCATCAGGCTGCGCCGAGAGTGGCAAGCGAAGCTAGCAGAGATAAAGATCGAACCGCTCTGGGTTGACCAACTGCCCCCTAACGTCGTCGAGGGGATCTTGCGGAATCCGTTGATCCGGAAGATGTATGATGATGCTCTTGTCCGAGAATAAAAGAAGACAACCCAAGCACTTGATCAAACCTTGAGCTACCCGTTGCTCATCGAACTAGGATGGCGGCTGGAGTATGTGCTGGCTGTCGCCAGCCAGACCGAGTTAGAGTTTGGGATGTCGATCAGCAATGAGGTGGAGGAAGTTGCGAACATTGTGCAAACCATTGCCGAAAAAGGGCAGCGGGTCAAATTGCAGTATTGGTTAGTCGAGCCGTATAACGAGCTGGTTGAGCGTTATCGCCAGCTTAGTAGGTGGGCGCCGGGTCGCGCATTGCCGGCGTAGCGGCTGTTAGCCCTCACCCCCAGTTCTGCCCTCGCTCCGCGGGAGCGGGGTGCAGTTGTCCTGACGCACTCCAGACGATACGAAGGCGAAGCGCTGATTAATGTCACGCATACGGACGTGATCTGCGGCATGCCAGTTCGTGCAGGTATTGTTGGCAACCCTACCCCGCAACGTAACACCACCGGTTATAATAGGCGCGAAGTTTCTACGACGGAGCGCCTATGCCGTTTCAACAGCAACTTGACGAAGCGATTGAGGTGTTGCAGGCCAGCGCAACACTCGTCGTTGCGATCGATGCGATCACGACGCTGGCAGCGGATGCGTTGCTGGCCGGGCATACCCTCTACACCGCCGGCAATGGTGGCAGCGCCGCCGATGCGCTGCATTTGGCGGAAGAGCTGATTGGCCGCTATCGCGGCAATCGCCGTCCGCTGCCGGCGATCTGTCTCAACGCCGATATTGGCGCGCTGACTTGCATTGCCAACGATTTTGGCTACGATGAGGTTTTCGCTCGCCAACTAGCTGCGCTGGGCAAACCGGGCGATGTGTTGGTGGTATTTAGCACCAGCGGCCATTCGCCCAATATCCTCAATGTGTTGCGCACAGCCCGATCAAAAGGTGTGATCAGCATCGCATTGCTCGGCAAAGATGGCGGCGCGGCTCGCGCCTTGGCCGATCATGCGCTGATTGTGCCGAGCAATAACACGGCTCGTATTCAAGAGGTGCATACGCTCATTCTGCATGCGATTTGCGAAGAGGTTGAACAACGTTTTGCCTCCACGACGAATGCAGAAAAGGTTTAAACCAAACGTGCCAAGATTTCTCTGCACACATACAGTACTCACTTGACAGCAGGAGCAAAAGGAAACCATGAACCGCATCCTTGTCACCGAGAAGATCGCCGCCGAAGGTCTGAACGTCTTGCGCCAAGCCGGTACGGTTGATGTCCGGCTCGATCTCGACAAACCAACGTTGTTGTCTATCATCGGCGAATACGACGCCCTCGTCGTGCGTTCGGCGACGAAAGTTACCGCCGAGGTGATCGCCGCTGGCGAGCGGCTGCGGGTGATCGGGCGGGCCGGCACCGGCGTCGATAATATCGATGTCGATGCTGCGACCCGGCGCGGCATTATCGTCGTCAATGCGCCGGCTTCAAATAACGTGGCCGTCGCGGAATTGACTATCGGCTTGCTGCTCTGTCTGGCCCGGCGCATTCCACAGGCGCATGCCTCGGTACAGAGCGGGCGCTGGGCGCGCAACGATTTTGTCGGTTGGGAGGTGCGCAGTAAAACGCTCGGCCTCGTCGGGTTGGGGCGGATTGGCTCGGAGGTGGCACGACGGGCGCGGGCGATGGAGATGGAGGTGATCGCGTATGACCCGGTTGTTTCGTTCGACCGCGCCGAGCAGTTGGGCGTGGCGCTGGTGACGCTCGACGAGCTGGTACAGCGCAGTGATGTCGTCTCGCTGCACGTGCCGTTGATCGAGAGCACGCGCAACCTGTTCGACCGTGAGCGGATTAGGCAGATGAAGCGCGGTGCGTACCTCATCAATGCAAGCCGAGGCGGCATCGTTGATGAAGGAGCACTGGTCGAAGCGCTCAACGACGGCCATCTGAACGGCGCGGCGCTCGATGTCTATACCCAAGAGCCGCCACCTGCCGATAGCCCGCTGATTGGCCATCCCAAAGTTATCACCGTCCCGCATATTGGTGCTTCAACTGTCGAAGCGCAATTGAGCGCCGGCACCGAGATGGCCGAAGGCGTGGTGATAGCATTGACCGGCGGCACGCCGCGTTATGCGGTGAACGCGCCATTTGTCGCACCGGAAGCGTGGAATGTGTTGCAGCCATACCTCAGTCTGGGCCGGCTGCTCGGCACACTGGTGATGCAACTGGTGAAAGACCCAGTGCGCAGCTACGATCTCGAACTGGGTGGCGAACTGGCCGAGATGGACACCCAACCGGTGCGATTGGCGGTGTTGCAAGGCTTGCTAGCGGCTAGCAGCGTCGAGCGGATTACGCCGGTGAACGCACCGATCATTGCCCGCGAACGCGGTCTACGACTTACTGAGCGAGTTCGTCCTGAAGCCGAGAATTACGCTGGCCTGATTACGTTGCACGTACAAACGGCAGAACGCACGCGCACCTTCAGCGGTACCGTCCTGCGTGGCGAACCGCACATCGTCCAGATGGACGGCTACTTCGTCGATTTTGTGCCGCAGGGAGCACTCTTAATTACCTACCACCACGATCAGCCGGGTATGATCGGCAAAGTCGGACAGTTGCTCGGCGCGGCGGATGTCAACATTTCCGGCATGTACGTAGGCCGGCGTGCTCCCCGCGAGCAAGCAGTGATGGTCTTGACGCTCGATGAACCGGCCCCACCGCACGTGATGGAGCAGGTGGCGGCCATTCCGGGAATTGATGCAGCGTTTAGTGTGATGTTGTAGGACATTTGCCTCCTTACCGCCCGTGTACCTCTGCCACGTGGTGGCAGAGGTTTTTTCTTGGCTTGACTCTCTCTCATCTATAACGTTCGTTTAGGCGAAAACTGAACTTTCGCGCAACAACTCTGCGATATGACATTGGTATCCTCCATCCCATCCGCAGTACCAAGCGAAGGACACGCTGAGCGAGTATGCACTCAACCTTCACCAACTACCAAAAGCTACGGCACTGTCCAAGCACTCAGGGGACATCGCTGAGGGTCAATCGCGGTGAAATCTTTGCGTTGCAAGGGCCAAACGACGCCGGCCAATTTACCGCACTAAGCATTACCGAGGGAATTGGTAGAAATCTAGACGCCCGTACTGCTACAAGATACCGCAGCACGGGCAATCTATGCACTTAGCAAACTTCAGAAAAAGTGTGGATGCCGGTTATCCTCTGGGCATCAGAGGAGTGAAGATCATGGCCGCGACATCTTGCCACCGCATTTCACGCCTCTGGGCCTCCATAATGCGTATGGTTCAGACACACGCTCAAACCAACCTAGGCCGCACTCTCGGCTTCAGCCATCGCCTTCGCCGGCACTAACAGCAGGCGGCGATCCAGTCGGAACATCGTCACAATACCGAGTATCTGCACAACGGCGAGGGCTACCAGCAAGACGAAATAGACCGGTGAGAACTTCTCAACCAACCCGTTCTGCACCAAGCCAACGTGCAGGAAGAACATGCCGAATACAAACAGGCCAACTGCCGGGCAAATCAGGCCGTAGGAACCGGGACTACGAGCCGGGCCGTTCAGATAGGTACGGAAGTAACCCACCCGCTGCAACACCGACCAACCGAACAGACCGGCCAAGAGTTGCAGGCTAAAGAAGACCGCCGTCATCAACAACCGGTGCGGCGCTTCAATGTGCAGCTCAAAGCCACTGTGTAGGCCGTGGCTAATGCGCAAGAAGGCAATGCCGATCAGGGTTATGAGCGGGATTGGCATCCACAGGCTTGGCGCTGCCTCAACCGCTAGCCCGCTGGTCAACATTGCCCGCACACCCAACACCAGCAGCACCAGCGCCAGCACAATCGCCGCCGAGATGAAAAAGATCGAGCCGAGCATCGCGATGCCGATCGTCAGCTTGACCGTGCTCATCGCCGCTGGCGCCGCCAGTCCAACGCCAACCATTGCGAAGGCGAAGGATGCCATCAACTGGGTCAAGTTGTTGTTGCGCGTACAGTCGAAATGGCCAGTAACAATCGCGCGACCAAAGATGTCGGCGAAGGTGCGCAGGGCCAGCACACCCACGGCAAAGAAGGCCGCCAACGAGAAGGGGAAGAGATATTCAACCACGTTCCACAGACCGGGCACAAACACCGCACCGAGCACAAAGAGCACGTTAATCGTCATCGCCAGTGTCAGCGGCAGAGTCATCAACATCACTGCACCGTTGGTTTCGCGCAGTTGTATATGCGCACTGCTGCGGCGGAAACGAGCAAACTCGCTCAGATTCCAGATCAACGACTGGACATGGCGGATAGCGAAGAGCGCAATACCAGCCATCGCCAACAGCAAGAGTGCCTGCCCGACGAGATCCGACTTCGCCCAGAGAGCAGCAATGCTATCGAACGTTACAATGGGAGTTTTTGGATGGGGAACGAGAAAGTTCAACCAGATGAAGAAGGTAATGGTCATCCCACCATTACCAAGCGCCGCCAAAAAGTAGGTCGGCACATACTGCTCGCCGAGTGTCCGCAATCCCGTCAAACGACTGATCAACTGACTCATAGATAGGCAACCTCCCTACTTGTCACAGATATTTTGACCTTTTGCCCATAAGATGCAATATATTGGGTGAAGGTTACACAATTCGCCCAACAAAATAGGGCGACGCATCCGTCGCCCCACACCGGTGGTTGATCACGCCAGTTATCGGCCTTTGGCAGCGGTCAACGAACGCCGGCCACGGGCAACATGTTGCGGCGCCGGCGCCGCGACCAACCACAGCAGTGCAGTCATTGTCATAGCCGACAACAGACACCACAGACACGTTGCCCCAATCACAAACGGCTCAAGAAAGGTGAGGTAGAGCGAGAAGAGCGTACCGGCCAGCGCCATTACGACTAACGCTTGGCGGGCAAGGCGGAGATGCGCAAAGTGATCGAGCAGCCATGCCACAATGATTGCGAGATAGCCAGCCAAACCAATCAAACCCACCGGAATACCGAACAACCGGGCATACGCACTCTGATGAACGGTATTGCAATCGCCGACCGGCCCACAGACCGCGCTTTGCTGGTTCACTTCAATGAAGGCCAGATAGCCCGCCAACAACACGCCTACCGCTGCCAAGACCGGAATCCAGCGCAAGCGGATGCCGAGCAATGGCCAGTCGAAGGGCCAGCGTAGGCGCGTAACGGCGACAAAGAACGCAATGGTCATTCCAGTCAACACCAATAACGCGAGCGTATTGGCGAACGGATCACGACTGAATGGCGACGATGCCGGTGGCGCAACCGGTGCAGCACCCGCCTCAAACGTCGCCGTCAGCGGCTCGATGCCGGGGATGGCCGGCCATGCATTCCCGCCGGCGGCGAGCGCCTGTTCGATCAAACCGGACAGGCGGGCCGGGATCTCATCACTGCCAACCAGATGGGTTTGGCCAAACAACAAGGCCGGTACTCCTTGGCGGCCAGTAGGGACAGCAAAGGTTTGCAATGCCGCACTGTACAACGACTTCCCAGTAGGAGTCGTCACATCTATCGTGAGGATTTGCAACTGGCTACCATAGCGGGCCTGCAACGGCGGCAACACTTCATCGAGCACGACGTGACAATGCGGGCAGGTTGGCGAATAAAAAAGGACGGCGCGAGCAACCGGGGCCTGTGCGAACGCCGGCGACACGCCGAGCAAAGCGATCAACACTACCAGCATCAGCCCAAAACCACGTAGAGCCATGACAACCTCCTTTCAGCATTACATGCATGATATTGGTTGCCATAGCGAGTGAGTAGCACAAATCACCCAACGAATAAGTACAAATTACGCAACTAGCCCAACGGCGTATAGATTGCGCCGCGCGGAGTCAGTTGGCTGCGGAAGAGGATGGGGCGCTCGCTCTGCCACGTGAGAGGTTGGGGAACGACCGCGGGCAACGCCGCGCGGAGGGCGCGCAGCTCAGCCGGCGTGGCTGCGGGGCGGGCACGAGCAAGGGTGATGTGAGGGGTAAAGGGGCGGGGATCGGTGGGCAAACCAACCGACTGAACAACGCTGACAAGCGATTGGAACAGCGCCTCTAGACCAGCCAGATCGCCGCTGAGACCAACCCAAACGACGCGCAACGAACCGGTTGGCGGAAAACAACCCAGCCGGTCGAGGCTGAGACGCAAAGCTGGCGCAGCAATAGTGCGCATCCCGACCAGCAACGGTTCCACTAACCGTTCTGGCGTCTCACCGAGAAAGTGGAGGGTGAGATGCATACCGACCGGGTCACTCCAGCGCACAGCTCGGCTATGAGCACTGAGGCGCATCTGCACATCGCGCAACTCACGGCGGACCTCGTCCGGGAGGTCAAGCGCAATGAAAAGGCGCATAGTTGGTTCAGCAGTCGGCGATGGATCAGACATAGCTGTATGGTGAAGCTTCCGGCAAATCCGATGCTATTGTACAACAAAAAGCAACTGCCTTTTACATCAGCGAGTAACGGCATGATACTGTTGAAGACGATTGGTGAAATCCGCGTGAAAAGGCGGAATAATAATTAATCCATCCAGCGCCCAACCTACAAAAATCTACTATCATGCCAATCGTATTACGTGTTAGACCATATCGATCACACGTTTATTTGTATGATCGTGATGAAACTCACCATATTCATATAGATCATGATAACCTCATTGCTAAGTTCTAGCTTGATCCTGATATGAGGTTGGCAGAAAATCGAGGTTACAACTACAAAGAGTTACGCGATATTGAACGAATCGTCTGTTCAAACCTAGAGATATTACGCTATGAGTAGGGCCAATTTCTATCACGATCACCCTACCTAGAATAAGGTAAGCTTCGATCAGCGATAACACTCTTACGGTTAATTGGGAAGGTGGGCGAACTATTTCAGCGCCAATTGCATAGTATCCGCGCTTAGCGTGTGGCACACCAGCAGAACGTGCCAACTTCTAAATCAGCAGCGCCGGCTACGGCATCCACCGACCGGATCTAGACGAAGATATTGGTATTGAGGGATTATTGCCGAGAAACGTTCCAAATGAGCGCGCGACATCGGTTGAGCGCTGGTTACGGCGACGGCAAAAACGCCAGTGAACGATCATTCGTGCGCTCAACTATTGTCATTCTGCCTACATCAATCTCTTGCTACTCTCTACTCCCAGCCAACACCTCCCGCCAGACCTCAATCGGCTGTGCACCGGCCAGCAGACGGTCGTTGACAAAAAAGACCGGCGTGCCGAAGACACGCAAGGCATGCGCCTCGCTGACATGGCGGGCAATGACGGCTTTGGTCTCGGCGCGTTCGGTGCAGACTTGTAACGCCGCTGCATCGAGGCCAAGCTCGGCAACGATGGCCTCAATGTGGCGCTGCGCTGTGGCCGCGTCGCGTTGCCATGCTTCACTAGCGGCAAAGAGGGCATTGTGCATCTCCCAGTAGTGGCCTTGTTCGCCAGCGCAGAGCGCCGCCAGCGCAGCACGTTCCCCTTGCGGACTACTGACCGGCATGTGCTTGACGACGTAGAAGACATTCCCGGTCGCAATAAATTCTTCAACCAACGTGTGGAAGGTGAGAAGGTGGTGGCGACGACAGAAGGGGCAGCCGAAATCGGTGAATTCAACGATAGTCACCGGCGCGGCGGGATCACCGAGCACGGCGTAGGGTTCAGCGCTGAGGCCAAGGCGGGCCATGCTCGCGGTGAGAACGCCGTTTTCGGTGATGGCCGGCGTTGGCGTCACGGTCAGTGATGGCGTTGGCAAGGGCGTTTCCCCCAAGCGGATGACGCGCGCAGTGGGTGCTGGCACTGCCGGCGGTTCAGGGGTAACCGTTGGTAAGCGCGCAATCGTGGGTGAGGGTGTGGGAAGATTCGCGGTTGCGGTGCAGCCGGTAAGAAAGACGAGGAAGAAGATGAAGGCACGAATTGCGTTTACTGAGCGACTTTGATAATAGGCCATAGCGCGAGCCTTTGTTTAACGACAAAGTGGCAAGCAAGAAAAGCATACCATACCTTGCCCGCGACCATTTCCGGCCCACAAAAATATCATTGCGAGGGAGTGGCGGCACCCAGCCGCGCTAGGTGGCACCCGACCGAAGCAATCTCCTCTTTCGACAGCAACAGACACTGAGCGGGTAGCTCCCGTGCTCGCGGGGACTACTTCGCCGCCTCCGGCGACTCGCAATGACAGAGGGGCAAGCGAGGAAGGGCGTCACCGCGCTCGGCGTGACGCACATAGACAGAGAGGGAGCAGCGGAACACAGCCCCCACCTCAGCCTTCCCCCGTTGGAGGAGCGAGTCCCTTACCTCTCCCCTCGTGGGAGTGGGGCACGATCATCGCTCATGCTCGCGGCAGATGGCTGCGCTGCGCATAGGAGTATTGAGATGCGGCAGTTGACCCGCCGCACTCCATAATCCTTACCCGCTCACCGGCGCAGCAACGAGACCAAGCTCGCGCAGCACTTCGTCCATGTGCTTGACCAGCACAATTTCGAGCTGTTCTTTAGCTTCGGCGGGCACTTCGCGCAGATCGATCTCGTTTTCGGCGGGCAACAGCACCTTGCGCACACCGGCCCGCTGCGCGGCCAGCAATTTCTCTTTCACCCCGCCAATCGGCAAGACTTTCCCGCGCAATGTCACCTCGCCGGTCATCGCGATCCGCTTGTCCACTTCGCGCTTGGTGAGCGCCGAGACAAGCGCGCTGGTGATAGTAATGCCGGCTGAGGGGCCATCTTTAGGGACAGCACCAGCGGGCACGTGAATGTGAATGTCGCTCTTTTGGAAGACCTCACTCTCGATACCCAACTCAGTGGCCCGCGAACGAGCATAAGTTAACGCCGCCCGGGCCGATTCTTTCATCACATCACCTAATTGGCCGGTGAGGATCAACTGGCCGTTGCCGGGGATCACACTCACCTCGACGAAGAGCACATCACCGCCGGCTGGTGTCCATGCAAGGCCGGTAACAACACCCACCTCGTTCTCGCCGAGCAACGTCTCGCTACGGAAGCGTGGCGGACCGAGCAGTTCATCGAGATCGGCGGCGTCAATCTGAGCCGGCAACTCTTGGTTTTCGGCCAGCCGGGTCGCCATCTTGCGATACACCGCGCCGATGCGCCGTTCGAGATCACGCACACCGGCCTCGTGGGTATATTCGCGAATCAGCCGTTGTACCGCAGCCGTCGTGAGTTCTGGGCCACGTGCCGCCATCCCCTGCTCGTTCCGCTGACGCGGAATCAGATACCGGCGCGCAATTTCAAGCTTCTCTTGCTCGGTATAACCCGACAGTTCGAGCAACTCCATCCGGTCGAGCAGCGCCGGCGGGATAGTGTCAGCGCGGTTGGCAGTGCAAACGAAGAGCACTTTGCTCAGATCGAACGGCACATCGAGATAGCGATCAACAAAAGCGACGTTTTGCTCAGGGTCAAGCACTTCAAGCAACGCCGCCGCCGGATCACCCTGAAAGCCGATGCTGAGTTTATCAACTTCATCCAGCAGGATGACCGGGTTATTGCTGCCGGCACGACTGAGACCTTGGATGATCCGCCCGGGCAGTGCGCCGATGTAGGTACGACGGTGACCACGGATCTCAGCTTCGTCGCGCACACCACCCAACGCAACACGCACAAACTTGCGCTCAAGGGCACGGGCAATCGAGGCACCCAGACTCGTCTTCCCTACACCGGGCGGGCCGACAAAACAGAGGATAGGCCCGCGTGCTTCGCTGTTAGCACCCTCTTCCTGCCGCAACTTACGCACCGCCAGATACTCGACGATCCGCTCTTTGATCCGTTCAAGGTCGTAGTGATCCTCATCAAGCACTTGCCGCGCCCGCGTCATATCGAGATTGTCAACCGTGCTGTTGTGCCACGGCAGATCGAGGATCCAATCGAGATACGTCCGAGCGACGGTATACTCAGCCGCACCGGGTGGCATCCGCTCTAACCGAGTTAATTCTCGCTCGGCCTCTTGGCGCGCTTCGGCAGGCAGGTTAGCTTCTTCCAGCCGCCGGCGTAGCTCGGCAATTTCGGCAGCGTGATCGTCAGTCTCGCCAAGTTCACGCTTAATTGCCTCAAGCTGCTGGCGCAAGACATACTCGCGCTGGTTCTTCGAGACCTCTTCCTGCGCCTTGCGCCCGATCATCAAAATTTCACGCTCCCGTTCGAGCAGGCGCAGCACGTGCTGCAATCGCTCGGTGACCTCGAGCATATCGAGCACCGCCTGCTGATCGTCAAGGTTGAGGTTGAGATTAGCCGCAATCAGGTCGGCCAGCATACCGGGATGGGGCGCATTAGCCGCCGCCATCGCCAATTCATCGGGCAGATTCGGGCTAAGCTCAACGATCTGCTGGAAACCGGCCAAGGCGGCCCGCGCCAAACCCGACACCTCCACCGGCACATCAACCGGATCGCGCGAGATGCTGACCCGCGCTTGCGGGTATGGCTTAAGCGACACCCAGTGCTGCACCTTGATGCGAGCCTGCCCTTGGAGCAGCAACTGCACGCCACCCTGCGGCATCCGCATCATGCGCACAATCACCGCCGCCGTGCCGGTAGGCGCCAACGCCGCCGGATCAAACTCCTCGCTCGCGTGCGCTCGGCGAAAGACGCCAATGGTCTTAGTTGAGAGCGCCGCTTCATCAACCAACTTCACCCAAGCGTCGCCACTCACCACCAACGGCAAAAACATGCCGGGAAAGAGCACAGCATTATTGATCGGCAAAACCGGCAAAACTTCGGGTATTTCCGGTGTTGCCGGACGGGGAATAGGGATTGGTTCACTCACGGTCGTTCTCCCTCCAACACCGGAATCACTACCTGCCGCAGCGCACGCCCGGCGAAGGGCAGGTGAATTTCGAGCAGGCCATGGATTGAGCGGGCGCTGGTCTGTTCGGGATCAATCAGGCGCTCGAACGGCACTTCGATCTGAAACACGCCGGCGGCAATTTCCATACGGTGCAGACGGCGCAACCCCGCCGGCAACGACAATTGGCGTGCGCCGGCAATGCGAACGACCTCTGGGTAGGCTTCGATCTGCAAGGTGGCCGGATCAACGCCGGCCAGCTCGATCACCAGCACCATTTCACGATCGGTCTCAAAGACGTTCAAGGGCGGCGACCATGGCCGGCTGTCGAATTGGGCATACGGTAACCGGCTGCGTAGAATGCGAATGTACGACGAATCGCTCATTGTTTGCTTCCTTTACAGTTATGGCTCGATAAGGAACGAGCGCTTAAAGAGTTCGTACCGCCGTGTGACCTGACGCACCCGCCAACCCAATACGAGCAAGACCACGCCAATTGCAATGAAGAACACTGCGGCAAGGTATGCCAATAGCTCAGGCCAAATGATCACTGCTACGCCGAGCACCACCAACGCAATCCCTTGCGAGAGGTAAAACCACCAGAGCGCCGAGAGTTCGGCAGTGATGTAATCAAATGGGCGAAAATCGATCGAATAGACCGGCATTGCTCCACCTCCTTTCATTCATACCAATCGGCGTCAACCCACGTGGTGACGCGATCGAGTGCGCGCCGGTAAGCCAACTCGGCGCGCAAGCGGGCAATTTCGCGTTGCATTGCCAACATACGCCAGCGCATGCTCAATACAAGATCGATGACATCGACAGGCACTTCTAGATCGTCAATCAGCCGGCGTATCCGGCGCAATTCATCAAATTCGGCTGCCGGCAATTGGGGAATTGGGTGAATGTACCCCAACTCTGCAAGATGTTGAAGCACCGATACTGGCAGCCCAACGACACGTGACAGTTCCTCTAAACTCATGCGTCGCACTAACATAGGCGGCGTCTCCTCGTGTGGCGAAGCACTGCTTCACTATCGGTAGACGAAGCACTGTTTCGCTATGGGTGGACGAAGCAGTGCTTCGTCCCTACAAGGGTTATCGTAATTCGGCCAACGTCACCGGCAGGGTCTGTTCGCGGCCATCACGGATGAATGTCACCTGCACGGTTTCACCGACTTTGGTTTCCGTTTCCAAATACACCAGCAATTCCTGAGTAGTGGTAATAGATCGGCCATTGATAGACACAATCACATCCCCGCCAATCGGCAAGTTCCAATTGCCAACCCGCCCTAACCGGTTGGGGCCGCGCAAACCGGCCCGCGCCGCCGGGCCGTCGGCCACTAATTCGGCAATCAACAATCCCTGAGTCACCGGCAATCGCATTCCGGCCCGCTCGAAGAGCGCAGCCCGCTGGGGAGTCAGTTCGATCACGCGCACGCCCAGTGACGGGTGTGGATAACGCCCCTCGCGGATCAAGACCGGCACGACCCGCTGCACCGTGCGCGCCGAGATTGCGAAGCCGATACCGGCATTAGCTCCACTAGGGCTGAGGATGGCCGAATTCACCCCAATCACCCGCCCCGACAAATCGAGCAGCGGCCCGCCAGAGTTGCCCGGATTGATCGCGACATCTGACTGGATCACCTCGCCAATGAAGCGCTGGTTCGGGCTTTCGATCACGCGGCCCAAGGCGCTGACGATGCCGAACGTGAGGGTGCGCTCTAGCCCGAACGGGTTGCCAAGCGCGAGCACAAATTGGCCGACATAGACCTGCGTCGAGTCGCCGATCGGCAACGGGCGAATCTCGTTAGCCGGCAGATCAACTTTGATTACGGCTAAATCGTTTGACGGATCGCTGCCCGCGATCTGCGCCGGTACTGTGCGGCCATCGGCCAACGTTACCTGCAATTCATTGGCATCGGCAATCACGTGATAGTTGGTGATGATGTGCCCTAAGGTATCGTAAAAGAAGCCTGATCCGCTCCCTTGGCGTGGCACCGGATTGAAGAAAAAGTCATAACTAATCGAGCGGCTGGTAATATTGACAACACTCGGCCCGGCCTCGCGGTAGACAGCCGCGATCTGGGCTTCTAGATCGGTCGCGGTCAGCGGGATAATCGTCGGTGCTCCAACAACCACCGGGGTCGGTGAAGGCGCAATAGCCACCGCCGCCGGACGATTGCCGGCAAACGCTGTCCATATAAACGCGCCGGCGATAACGGCCAGCAATATCAATTCGATGAATAACACGATCCAACGACCGCGACCGGGTTGTGGCGACATAGAAAACCTCGTGGCAATTTTATTTCTTGTTGGAATCGCACGGCCACTAGAGCCGCACGGACGGGCGGCTTCACTGGCCGGATACTGTCACGAACGCTTGCGATTACGGATCAACTCGCGCAACGTATGCAATTCAGCATCGCTCAACGGTTCTGGTAACACCAACTTCACCCGCGCAAACAGGTCACCGCGTTCAGACGGGTTTTCTAGCTTTGGCATACCCTTGCCACGCAACCGGAAGACCTTATCAGCTTGGGTACGCGGTGGAATCTTGAGCGTCACCGTGCCATCGATCGTCGGCACGCGCACCTCGCCGCCTACCGCTGCCGTAAAGGCATCAACCTCGATCGTGGTGGTCAAATCATCGCCGTCACGCTCAAACTGCGGATGCGGCTCGACTTCGACCACCAGATAGAGATCGCCGGCTGGGCCGCCACCAATGCCAGCAGCGCCCTGCCCACTTAGGCGCACACGGGTACCGGTACGCACCCCTCGCGGAATGCGCGCTTCGATCCGCCGGTCGCCAACTTGCAGCGAGCGCGTCGTGCCAGAAAAGGCCTCTTCTAGGGAAACCGTCACCGGCGCTTCGAGGTCGCGCCCGCGGGCCGGACGGCTAGGCCGGCGGAATTGCGGCTGCCCAAAGATCGAGCTGAAGAAGTCAGAGAAGGGACTATCAGCTCCAAATAGGTCTTCAAGGTCTTCGGGCGAGACATTATAAGTGTACACCTGCTGACCCGGCGCCGCCTGCCATTGGCTCCAGTTGAAATCGCCGCGCCCGCCGCTACGCTGCCAGCGCTGATAGTACGAGCGCAACTCGTCGTACTTGCGCCGCCGTTCAGGATCGCTCAGCGCCTGATAGGCTTCGTTAATCTCTTTGAAGCGCTCTTCGGCTTTCTTGTCACCCGGATTGACGTCAGGATGGTATTGCCGCGCCAGTTTGCGGTAGGCTTGCTTAATCGCCTGATCGTCAGCATCGGGGCTAAGGCCCAAGATGGCATAATAATCTTTGAATTCCATAGTATTTGTACCATCTCAATGATGTGATATAGGTAGCGCAACCGCACGACCTCACTATTGCGCCGCAGGTCCGACAGCCCTCATACGCCGGATTACCAGCGCAAGATGCCGGCCAACCCGCTGAAATCGCGCAGCAATCGCTCTTCGGCTACACCCGACATAAATTCAAGCCGGGTCGCAAAGGCAGTGCAGGCGTCAACCAGCACATCACGCAAGGCAATCGGTTGCGGTTGTGTTTCGGGCTCCAGTATCATCGCCTGCTCACGGCTACCGGCCAACAAACCGTTGCCAGCCAGCCATACCTGCTCGTTGAGCCGCCACGGTGCCAACAAGACGCTCAGCCGGCCTTCTTGCAGCGCAGCCAACACCGGATCAATGCCCCATACGCCGGGTTGGCGCATCACCTGATCAAGTAACTCTTGCTCATGAACCTGTTCGACATATTCAAGCGCCGGTAAGACTTTTGCCAGCACATGGGCCGGCGCTGCGTCGGGGTGAGGCAGATCAGCCACGTGGGCCACCACCATCTGCTGGACGGTACGCGGCAACAGTGCTGCAAATTGCTTCGTTGCCTCATCCCGGCCGAGCAAAACCAGTCGGCGAATGCCGAAGTGGGCCAATGCCCGCTCGGTCAAACCTGCCAAGCGTTGCAAGTAGCGCGCCGCGATATTCTCCATCCGGCGCGCGAAGCGATCGCGGTTACCCATTGCCTGCGCACGCAACCGCTCACGCAACCGCTGTGGGTCAAACTGATCGACTTCGCGCCAGAGATCGGCCTCGACGCTGCGGAAGACATCGGTATGCTCGACAATCTCGCCCAAAAAGACCTCATAGAAGCGCCAGCCCTCGCCGCGCAACCAAACGACCGCCGCGCGCTCGTATTGGTCAAGCGCATAGATGATCGGGGTAATGTACGGCTCGCCCCAACGCGCCTCTACCCGGCCATTGCTCAAATCGAGCAGCGGCAGCGCGATGTGCAGCGGCAAGCGCGTTATCGCGACCTGCGAATTTGCAAGCTCAGCCGCAAAGATCGCTAACGTGCGCGCTTCGGGGGCAAACTCTGCCTCGAGCGCGGTGATTACCGCCTGCTCTACCGCAGCCGGCGCGGCCAGCGCCTTCACCGCATTGCGCGCCCGCAACTCCCATGCCCGTCGCGCATTGTCTGGCTGCGTAGGATCGACCTCAACATACAACGACAGCACCGGCGGCTGCAACGCTCCCAACTCGGCTCGGATCTGTTGCACTGTGTCGCGATCGATCATATATTCCTTCCTTTCTGGTGATTACCGCCACCAACGCGCAATGAGATTGGCAATGACGGTCAACACCAGACTCACCACCAGCATAGTGCCGAGTGGAATAAAGATGGTTAGATTATCGCGTTCGATCAAAATATCGCCGGGCAGCCGGCCTAGCCACGGTAAACGGCCGGCAGCTAACACTACCAGCCCGATCACGATCAACACCACCCCGGCGCCGATCAACCAACGTCCTAGCTCGGTCATGGCTGCACCTCATAACGGGCAGACGAACGCCCCAATATTTGTCTGCTTTGGTATTATGGTGAAATGATATTAGCTGGCGGTCAACGAGGTGCTAATAATGTGTTAGAAATGCATGCCGAGAGCGATTCCGGCAACCGTGATCAGGCTTGCCAGCACCTCTTGCCCGCCGACCAACGGCGTCGGCGTAGACAGGCTACGCGGCAACAGCCCAATCCAACAGCGCAACCCTAGCAACCCAAAGGCTACCAGCACGGGCCAGCCGATCCAGCCTGCGATCACCAATCCGCCCACCAACCCCAAGGCAGCGCCATGCCACCAAAATGCCGGCGCGCGGTGTGCCGGTTCGTTGCGGGCGAGGCGTAAGCGAATCCGGACATAGATGATCGCGGTGACGGCTTGTAAAGCCAGCAGCATCCATGCCAACAACGCTCGCGATGCCGGCCAGCCATTTGCCATCATGATTGCCGCCGCCAACGCACTGATCGCCACTGCGCCGCACAGCTCGGCGGCTAGCGCGCGACTCTCTTTGCGCAGATCGAAGAACAATTGGCCCAATGCAAAGGGGACTGCCAGCGCGATCGGCAACCAAACCGGCGCTGCTGCGGTGCTGATTGCTACGCCAAGGCCAGTCAGCGCGATCGCGCCGTACCCCAGCGCAAAGCGCTCGGCCCAGACGGTGCGTGGATACCGTTTACCGCGCTGGTAATCACCAAACGCCAACTTCAACGGCTGACGGGTCAGAAACGCGCCTAATGCAGCTATGCTCAACCCAATTCCAGCCAGCGATGGGGCCAGCCACAGCCCTAATAGCACCGGCGCTGCCAACAAGCCCCAACCGCCGTGCTCGACCGGCAAAGCGATCGGTCGCAAACGTACTTGTGATGATTTCGCTACTGCTACTTGATTATCGCTTTGCATCTGCACATCCTTACCGTAATCCTCTGAGCAACAGCAACAACATGATCACCGGTGTACGCGCCTGAATACTGTGCGGCAAATGCGCTGGCATATGCACCCACGTGTTGGGCTTAGCATCAATCACCTCTTGACCAAGCGTTACCCGTGCTTCACCTTGCACAAAATGGAGAATTGCCGGCGTTGCAGCGGTGTGCTCCGATAATGCTTGCCCAGCGGCGAAGCCGAATAACACTGCTTTGATCGTCTCGTCTTGGTAGATGGTTCGGCTGATCGTGCCATCCTCCGGGATAGACACCTGTTCAATGAGCTGGCGAACTGTGGCGAGATTCATCGCTTCTCCCTTCTTACACACTGGACGGAGAGGCACTACAGGATAGGCAGCTTTTGCTCAAGGCTCGTAGCAACACACATTATCAAGTGCATCATACCAAATCTATGTCGTTCGCAACAGCCTGTCCGTAGAGCAACCACACCACGCTAGGCCTCGTAGCACGGTAACCCAGAGACAGATTCCACCGATCAAGAGTGGGAGAAATCCCCCCATCATTAACCGAGCATAATAGGGTATACTGCTCATGAGAGTCTTAAATGACAAAGATGAGATGGAATGTCCATCGTCATTTCTTCATACAGGTAGAAAGAGAATTGCTATGGGTCAAAGTCGTCAATCATTTCCCACCCCGACAATGCAAGGATGGTCAATATCAGCACTGATTACCATTGTCCTGATTGCGATGATCGGCGTGTTTATGGCAAGCAACGCAGTCACAACGATTGAAGCTGGTACTCGCGGTGTCTTAAAGACGTTTGGTGAGATTACCGGTATACTTGACGAGGGCTTGCACTTCCGCATGCCGTTTATTACCTCAGTAACCGTCGTCGAAGTGCGTACTCAACGCTACGTGTCGAATTCGAGTGCTGCGTCGCGCGATTTACAGACAGTTACAACGGAGGTTGTGATTAACTATCGTCCAGATGCCTCGCAAGTTGACCGGCTCGTGCGCGAGATCGGCGTTGACTACGAACGGCGAGTCGTTGATCCCGCTATTCAAGAGGCGATCAAGGCCGCAACTGCCCGCTTTACAGCGGAAGAATTGATTACCCGCCGGCCAGAGGTCTCGGATTTGATTTTAAGTGTGTTAAGTGAACGGCTCCTACCACGTGGCGTGATCGTCGAGAATGTCTCGATCACCGATTTTAACTTCAGCCCAGAGTTTGCCCGGGCCATTGAAGCCAAGCAAGTGGCCGAACAAGATGCATTACGCGCTTCGCGCGAGCTAGAGCGCGCACGGATCGAGGCACAACAGCAAGTGGCTCGTGCTGAGGCAGAAGCTAAGGCTCGGCTCGAAATTGCTCGCGCCGAGGCCGAGTCGTTGCGCTTGCTTGGTGAAGTTGTTTCACCACAATTGCTGCAACTGCGCTTTATCGAGCGCTGGGACGGCATCTTGCCCCGCTTTGTCGGCGGTGACAACGGTCTACTGACGATGCTTAGCATCCCGACCGACGACATCTTGAACGAGCCGGCAGCCACGCGCGCGACACCACAGAACATCGCCCCGGCGGGAACGGAAGCGGCGCCGAATCCGTAAGTGCGTTGCTCGTCGGTAACGTGTGTGTAACGACCATCTCTTTGCTTGTCATTGCGCGCCGCGCAGGGCGCGGCGCGGCAATTTCCCCCACGAGCAGGAGCATCCTGCTCACGCATTACATTCCGCTAAAACGGGAGATTGCTTCGGGCGCTCCGCGCGCTCGCATATGAGAACCTCCACTTGCGGAACGACAGCGTCGGCTACGCTCACTTATCGCCCCACTCTCCATTTGACACCACACCCGACTTCTGATATATTCTCTGCGCTATGAGAAACATACACGCATCTACCAAGCAGAGCAAGCGCGCGAAGAAGCCGGCCGCAAGGTCTGGTTAGCTACGCTTGTCTGCTGTGCGTAAGAGACAAGACCCGGCTCGCCAGACCGAATGGTGGGCCGGGTTAATTGTTTGTGTCTGGAGGGACGTATGAAACAGATTCGCACGACTAGCCCAATCGCGTACACGCCACGTTACTGCCGGCCCGAACTCTTCGGCTCCTGTCAAGTAAGAGAGGTGCTACCGTATGTCGCTGCCTGAGCGCCTGTTTTTTGTCGATACGACCCTGCGCGAAGGCGAACAGTTCGCCAGCGCCCGCTTTACCACCGCGCAACGGATCGCTATCGCCGAGATGCTCGACGCTTTTGGCGTTGAGTACATCGAAATGACCTCGCCCGCCGCCTCGCCGCAAAGCGCGCGCGATCTCGCCACCATCGCTCGCCGCGGCTTGCGCGCTCGTATCCTCACCCATATCCGCTGCCACATGGCCGATGCCCGCCTCGCCGTCGAACACGGCGCGCAAGGCGCTAACTTGCTTTTTGCCACCTCTGAACCACTGCGCGCGGTCAGCCATGGCCGGAGTTTGAGCGAGATTCTGGAAGAAGCGCAACAGGTGATCAGCTTCTTGCGTGACCACGACCTCGAAGTGCGCTTTTCAAGCGAAGATAGCTTCCGCACCGATCTCGCCGACCTGATCCGCATCTACCGCGCTGTTGAGGCAATGGGAGTGCAACGGATCGGCCTCGCCGATACGGTTGGCATCGCCACGCCACGGCAAGTCTACGAGGTGGTCAGCGCAGTGCGCGCCGAAGTCAATTGCGACATCGAATTTCACGGCCATAATGACAGCGGCTGCGCCATTGCCAATACCTTCTGCGCTGCTGAAGCCGGCGCGACCCATCTTGATGTGACGGTGCTCGGCATTGGCGAGCGCAACGGCATTGCTAGTCTGAGCGGGATGATCGCCCGGCTGGCTAGTGTAGACCCGGCCCGCGTGCAGCGGTACCGGCTCGATCTGCTGCCCAAGATTGATGAGACGGTCGCCACCATGCTCGGGATCGAGATTCCGTTCAATCAGTGCATCACTAGCCCTACCGCCTTCCATCACAAAGCCGGGATGCACACCAAGGCGGTGCTGGCCGATCCGCGCAGTTACGAAGTGCTCGATCCGAATTGGTTTGGCCGCCAACGCACAATCGCGATTGCCCATCGCCTAGTGGGATGGCACGCCGTCGCCGAACGAGCCCGCGAGCTGGGTATTACCCTCAGCGAAGCGCAAGCCCGCGCCGCCGCCGCCCGTATTAAGGCCCTTGGCGATGAACACGATCTTGATGGCGCGATGATCGACGAAATTTTGTATAGCTACGCCGAATAACGCCCGTGGCCGCATAGCACGCGGCCACCAACCAAACGAGGATACGACTATGCCAACGATGAGCGAACAGATTTTGAGCCGCGTCGCCGGTCGTCCGGTGCGCGCTGGCGATGTCGTGACGGCGAACGTTGATCTGGTGATGGTGCATGATAGCTTGGCCCCCGGCATCATTCGCATTCTGCACCAAGAGTTGGGCGCCGAGCGGGTGTGGGATCCGCAGCGGGTGGCAGTGGTGATCGACCACGTGGCTCCCGCTGCCAGCGTGCAGACCGCCGAAAAGCAGCAAGAGGTGCGGCGCTGGGTGCGCACGCAAGGCATCCCCAACCTGTTTGATGTCGGGCGCGGCATTTCGCACCCGGTGTTGGTTGAAGAGGGGTTGGCCCAGCCGGGGATGTTGATTTTGGGCAGTGATAGCCATAGCACGGCGTATGGCTGCGTGGGAGCGTTTGGCAGCGGCATGGGCAGCACCGACATTGCGCTGGCGCTGGCGACCGGCAAGACATGGCTGCGCGTGCCGGAGACGATTGTGGTACGCGCGCGCGGCACGTTTGGCTTCGGCGTCGGCCCGAAGGATTTGGCCCTCCGCGCCGCCCGCTTGCTCCGCGCCGATGGCGCCACCTACGCCGCGATCGAGTGGCACGGCGTCGAGCAGCTCAGCGTGATGGAGCGGATGACGCTGGCGACCCTCTCGATTGAAATGGGGGCCAAAGCTGGCATTATCTCGCCTGCTGGTCTCGACCTCACCGGCCCGCTGGTGCCTACCGTCGATGCCGATGCGCAGTATCAAACGGTGGTTGAGATCGATCTCGGTCAACTTGAGCCACAAGTCTCCGCCCCACATTATGTCGATAACGTCGCCGATCTGAGCGATCTGGGCCGGGTGGCGGTTGATGTGGTCTACCTCGGCACATGCACTAACGGCCACTACGAAGACATGGCGGTCGCGGCCCAGATCTTGGCCGGACGCCGCCTCGCTCCGGGAGTGCGTATGATCGTCGTGCCGGCCAGTGCGCAAGCCTTGCAACGCGCTGCTAGCGATGGCACCCTCGCTACGTTGCTCGCTGCCGGGGCCACGATTGGTACACCGGGTTGCGGTGCATGCATTGGCCGTCACATGGGAGTGCTTGCCCCCGGCGAGGTTTGCCTCTTCACCGGCAACCGCAACTTCCGTGGCCGCATGGGCAGTCCCGAAGCGCAGATCTACCTCGCCTCGCCGGCAGTCGCCGCCGCAACGGCACTTACTGGCTATCTAACCGATCCGCGTACAGTGATGGATGGCCAGCCGGTCGTATCGCAATAACGCTCAGTGCAGAAAGAGAGGCTTTGCTATGGCTCGTGTGTGGCTCTTTGGCCCCGATATCAATACCGATCAGATCGTTCCCGGTCGCTATGCGCCGTATATGTTGAAGGATGAGAGTGAACTGCGTCGCTACCCGTTCATCGAACACCGGCCCGATTTCGCGCCCAACGTGCGCCCCGGCGACATCATCGTCGCTGGCAAGAACTTTGGCTGCGGTAGCTCGCGCGAATACGCTCCGTTAGCTTTGCGCATGGTCGGCGTTGGCGCAATTATCGCCCCGCTCTTTGCCCGCATCTTCTTCCGCAACGCGCTCAACCTCGGCATTCCCTGCTTTACCGCCGATCTGACCGGCGAGCTGACCGATGGTGATGAGGTTGAGCTTGATCTGGAACAGGGACGGATTACAACCAGTGATGGGCGCGTGATCCACTTGCCACCGCCACCGCTCTTCCTGCGCGAGGTGTGGGCCGCAGGTGGCATTGTGCCGTTCTACCGCCAGTATGGTCGTTTCCCCGGTGAGGTGGCGTGATGCAGATTTGTGTCATTCCCGGCGACGGAATCGGCCCGGAGGTGATGGCTGTAGCGACGGCGGCGCTGCGTGCGCTGGCGCCTGACCTCACGCTGACCGAAGCTGAAGCGGGGTGGGGCGTCTTCCAGCGCACAGGCGTCGCTTTACCCGCCGAGACACTGGCGGCAGCCCGTGAAGCGACCGCGATTCTCTTTGGCGCAGTCGCCTCGCCAAGTCACCCGGTGCCCGGTTACCGCAGCCCAATTGTCGAACTGCGCCGCACCCTCGACCTCTACGCCAACATCCGGCCCACAGTCGGCCCCGGCGTTGATCTGGTAGTCGTGCGCGAGAACACCGAAGACCTGTATAGCGGGCGCGAGCGGCTCGAAGACGATGGAAACACCGCCATCGCCGAGCGGGTCATCACCCGCGCCGCCTCGGCCCGTATCGCCCGCACCGCTTGCGAAATAGCGCACGCACGCCAAGCAGCCGGTCATCCCGGTAAAGTCACAATCGTTCACAAAGCCAATGTGCTGCGTGTCACCGACGGCCTGTTCCGCACCGTGGCGCTGGAAGTCGCCGCCGATTTCCCCGAATTGACTTTTGAGGAGCGGTTGGTTGATGTGGCCGCAATGCAACTAGCTGCCCAACCGCAGCGGTTTGATGTGATCGTCACTACCAACCTGTTCGGCGATATTCTCTCGGACATTGCCTGCATTCACGGCGGTGGCTTGGGTGTCGCCGCCAGCAGCAATCTCGGCCACGGTCGGGCGTTGTTCGAGCCGGTGCATGGCGCGGCGCCCGACATCGCCGGACGCGGCATTGCCAATCCAACCGCAGCCCTCAACTGCGTGGTGATGCTGCTTGAGTGGATCGACCGGCCCCACGTGGCCGAACGGCTGCGCCGGGCCATGGATGCCGTCGCCGCTGCTGACATTCGCACCCCCGACGCTGGCGGTGACGCAACAACTCGTGAAGTAGCCGATGCTATTCTGGAACAGATCGCAACCCTAGCTTGAAAGGAGCACCTAACTATGCACGCTGAATGCCCCGAATGTGTTGCCTTGATCACGCTGCCGGCCAACACGCTAGAGAGTGAGATTATCGCTTGCCCCGATTGCGGCGCTGAATTGGAAGTTGTTAGCTTGAACCCGCCTACCCTCGCCCTCGCCCCTGAGGTCGAAGAGGATTGGGGCGAATAACGACCTTATGTCTACCCAACAAAGGAGTTCATCGATGCGCGCCGAATGCCCCGAATGCGCCGCCGAGATCACGCTGCCGGCAGGCACGCTTGAAAACGAAATCATCGCCTGCCCTGATTGCGGCGCTGAATTGGAAGTTGTCAGCCTCAACCCGCCCACTCTCGCCCTCGCCCCTGAGGTGGAAGAGGATTGGGGAGAATAGGAGAACCGATTATGCGCATTGCCGTCCTCTGCTCGCGCATCCGCGCCGAAGAGAAGCTGCTCTTTCAAGAGCTAGAACGCCGCGGTCTCGATTATGTCAAAATTGATGACCGCGAGCACATCTTTGACCTCCACCAGACCAGCTACCCGTTTGATGTCGTGCTCGAGCGCGCCATTCAGCATAGCCGCGCACTGTACATGCTCAAAATCCTTAACGACGCCGGCGTACCAACGGTCAACACCTACCACGTCGCCCTCACCTGCGGTGACAAGTTTCTCACTACGCAGGCGCTCATCCATGCCGGGGTGCCGACGCCACGCTGTTTGCTCGCCTTCACGCCGGAAAGCGCGCTTGAAGCGATCGAGCAGCTCGGCTATCCGGTGGTGCTCAAGCCGGTAATCGGTTCATGGGGGCGGATGGTGAGCAAGATCAACGACCGCGACGCCGCCGAGGCCATTCTCGAACACCGTGATGTGTTGGGTAATTACCAACACTCAATCTTCTACATCCAGCAGTACATCAATAAGCCGGGCCGCGACATCCGCAGCTTCGTGATCGGTGACGAGTGCATTGCGGCGATCTATCGCACCAGCCCGCACTGGATCACCAACACTGCCCGCGGCGGCGTCGCCACGAACTGCCCGGTCACGCCAGAGCTGGCCGATCTGAGCGTGCGCGCCGCCCACGCGGTCGGCGGCGGCGTGGTCGCGATCGATATTCTTGAGACACCAGATGGCGAGTTGTTGGTCAACGAAGTGAATTACACGATGGAGTTCCGCAATAGCATCGACACCACTGGGGTTGACATCCCGGCCCGGATTATCGATTACGTGGTAGAGGTGGGCAGCGGGCGTCGTAGTGTTTAATGAGGCGTGTATGACTTTGCGCGTTAGCATTGTGGGAGCGAGCGGCTATGTCGGCGGCGAACTGTTGCGCCTCTTGCTCGACCACCCGCACGTGACAATTGTGCAGGCGACCAGTGCCCGCAACGCCGGGAGATACCTCTATCAGGTGCATCCCAACTTGCGTGGCCGCACCAATCTGCAATTCGTCCACCCCGACACCTTACAGCCGTGCGATCTGCTCTTTCTAGCCCTACCTCATGGCGAAGCGGCGCAGGCCATCGAGCGCTACGCCGCCCTCGCCGAGCGGATCATCGACTGTTCGGCTGACTTTCGCCTGCGCGATCCGGCGGTTTACCAGCAGTGGTACGGCAATCCGCACCCGGCCCCGGCGTGGCTGGAGCGGTTTGTGTATGGGTTGCCCGAAGTGAACCGGGCCGCCCTGATCGGCGCGCGCTATGCCAGCGGCGTCGGTTGTAACGCCACTGCCACCAACCTTGCCCTGTTGCCGCTGGTGCAAGCCGATCTGATCGACCACACCCGACCGATTATTGCCGACGTGAAGGTGGGATCATCGGAAGGCGGCGCGACGGCCAGCGACGCCAGCCACCACCCCGAACGATCCGGCGCGGTGCGCTCGTTTGCGCCGGTTGGTCACCGCCACCTTGCCGAAGTCGAACAAGTGACCGGCTTGCGCAACGTTCATATGTCGATCACCGCGATCGAGCTCGTGCGCGGTGCGTTAGCGACAGTGCATGCCTTCGCGGCGCGTGACTTGACCGAAAAGGATTTGTGGCAGGCGTACCGTGGCTTTGCCCGTGAGCAGCCGTTTATCCGTATCGTGAAGGAACGGCAGGGGATCTATCGCTATCCAGAACCGAAGATACTGGCAGGGGCCAATTACGCCGACATTGGCTTCGCCTACGAGCCAACGACCGGGCGGATTGTCAGTATCTGCGCGATCGACAATTTGATGAAGGGGGCTGCCGGCAGCGCTGTGCAGTGCATGAACCTGATGTGTGGTTTTGCCGAGACGACGGCGTTGACGTTTATGGGGTTGCACCCGTAGGAACAGGTTGATGAGCGTTTTATGGAGTGCGGCAGTCATGCTGCCGCATTTCACCCCTGTGGGCAATCGCGACCCTCAGCGCCGCACTGGGCCATCCATAAAGTAGGGAGTGCAGCAGTATAACTGCCGCACTCCCCAGCTTCAAAGAAGCCGGCTTGCAACCGGCCTCTATTCATGTTCGGTCAATTGCTGATCGGCCAATTCGGCCTGCAACGCCTGAATCGCTACTAGCAACTGGCGCTCGCGCTCGGCCAACGTGGCCGCCATTGCGCGCGCCGCCGACAATTGTGCAGCACGGGCTAAGGCCGTCGCCCCAGCGGGGACGGTATCATTTTCTAGACGGGCAACCGATTGGCGCGCCCGCTCAAGGCCGGGGCGCAAGCTGTTGAGGCGAGCGGTAAGTACTTCGATGCGCTGGCGAAAGTGATCTTGCATGGTTTATCCTCCACATATTCGCCGGGCACATCCGTAGCGCCGCGGCGACAATGACCTGAGCGGCACCGTCGCCGCGATCCGCCATCTAGTATATCGTGTTTGCACATTTTTTGCAATGGGTGTGCAGAGATGGTGAAATACAATGCGCAGGGAATATTGCTTTCCCTGCGCATTGTGCTGTGTTACGTTACTCCAAAGGATTGATCACGCCATCGCGATACACTTCGATCACCAGATCGTGTTCGATGCGGCCAGCACAGCGAGTCGTCTTTTGCTCTGGCGGTTCGTCGCCGATCGTCTCAACAGTGACGACAATGGTTATATCAATGTCGGTGTAGGCATTCTTCTGCGTGCTGATCCGCCAGAGCGGTTCACCGAGCGTATCGCCTTTACCCACATATTCGAGTTTGTCGAGCGTATAGCGGGTGTCGACATTGCCACTGATCGACACACCAACACACCCCGTTAGCGTCGTGCTCATGAGCAACCCAACCAACAACAGCGCTATCCGGCGGCGCGATCGCCACGCGAGGATGCCGGGAGGCACAAAGACCAATGCCAGCCACACCGGCGCAGCATTACTCGTGGCCGGCGGTGGGAAGACAACCTGCATCTCGCCTTCGATCGCATCAGGTGAGATCAAGGCTAATGCCGCGAACTGCGAGGTATCATCCGCTTCGCTGGTCAGCGAGGCTGCCCCTCCGTCAAAGACAAAGGCCAGTTCGTTCAGACCGCTCCACTGGTACGAACCGCGCGGTGCCACTATCAACGAAATCGCTTGAGCCAGCTTAATCAGATCGGCTAGATCATCATTAAAGTTTTCATTGTCATTCACACACGATACGGTCGTGCTGATCACCTTCTGGCTCACCATGATCCAGTCACCCTGCAAATCGACCACATGCACTTTGGCCTTGAAGGTGGCTGACTGATTGCGGGCCAAGGCTACCACCCGCACCATGTCGTAACCCATACCGCGATGGATTGGGCCGAGCACCAGTTGGCTGGAGCCATCGTGATACGTGACCGGCTCATCGCCCCGCCGGTAAAACAGCTCCACTCCCGGCTCAATGGTGAGCATGACCGGCCAGCCGGATGTGTTCGGGTTAGCTCCGCCGTTCACCACACTCAACGGATAGACGGCGCCACTGTCAATAACGGCTTGGATCTGGTACTCAGGCGGACGGCCATTTGGCGTTTGTTTCTCGATCTGCGGCGCCTCAGCAGTCGAACTGAGCACAAAATGATCACCCCTGTTGCGGCGAACGCTGATCACATCACCGACCCGGCTGGCTTGTTGCAACACCTCCGGCAGCATGATCCCGGTATTGGCCCGTTCCGGCGCCACCCCAAGCAAATAGCGGGCATAATCATCGAGGTTAGCGCGCAGCTTCGCTTGGCGCGCTTCATCCATCAACGGGTAGCTGCCCTCGTTGATCGCCTTCACCAGCTCTTCCTCGCTCAGCGCGCAGGCACTGTTCGCGCAGAGGTTGACCTTCAGCAATTGGGCGTGAATGTAGCGCGATTCATCGTTCCGTCCCCACGTGAACGGTTCGGACTGAAAGCCAAGCTTCGGCCCATCAACCGTCGTTTGGCCGTACTGAGTGAGGTTGTGCTCTTGCGCTGCCGGCTCGATCAGAAAGACCAAGTTCTCAGCGGTTGTCTCTAACCACCACGCCTTGATGCCAGAGAGGGCCGCCACCGTCATCGCATACTCTTCATCTTGCACCCAGTGGGCCAGCTCGTGAATCAGTTCGTAGCGTCCGGGCGGGTTGGCGATGGTTTGGGCGCTATCAACCGGCAACGAGAGGATGCTACTCTTGGGGCTGTATGCCGGCGCGTTGAGATCAGGCTTGATCACCACGAAAATAGACGAGTTCGACTTGGCTGCGGTAAACCCTTTCTGAGCAAAACTCCGCAGAATCGAAGCGATCTGGCGAATCACTTCATCGGCCTGATCAAGCGTGAACTTGGCCGTCATTGGCCACATCACGTAGATTTGGCCATTGGTGCGGCACAGTGTGTTCGACGTCCATTGCAAACAGAGATGATAGTCGTCGGCGGCGAATGCCGGCGGGGGTGCGAGTACCTGCCACAGCTTTCCATCGCTCGCGGCGCTCTGCGGGCGAGCCACGAAGTAGCGGATCGTACCACCCCCGCCATTGCCGGAGGTGAGATCAGGCACACCGGTGGGCGCCACCCGCACTGCCAGCTCCAGTTTTCCATCACGTGGTTCTTGATCGAGCACCGCCAGATAGGTGTCATCGACTAACGCCACAATGCGCGATTCGGGTGAAGCGGCGGGCAGCGACAGCGTGACCCGGCCCCGACTATCGTTTGGTGCAGTCACTGCGTAGAGCGGCGTCTCGATCACGGCCTGTTCTTGCAAGGCGACGGCCAATGGACCCTCAGCGGCGCTGAGGGCAACCGTAATCGGCTCGCCGGTTTCCATAACGGTGGGTGGGGCAATGATTTGCGTGCCGTATTCATCGGTGTAGGGTTGACCATTGGGTTGCACCGGCAGGCTGGCTAACGGCTTTACTTCCATCACCAGCGGAGCGGGAACAGCGGTTGGCGGCGGCGCAACCGTCGCCTCCGCGCCACCCGGTGTAGACTCGCTCGCGGTGGGAGGGCCGGTCACGCA
Source organism: uncultured Chloroflexus sp. (assembly GCF_938091255.1). Lineage (NCBI taxonomy): Bacteria > Bacillati > Chloroflexota > Chloroflexia > Chloroflexales > Chloroflexaceae > Chloroflexus > uncultured Chloroflexus sp. Next base: position 57,813 of record NZ_CALLJH010000010.1, on the reverse strand, counting down.
AGCGGCCAAACCGCTCCCGATGACAAGAATAAGGAACCAATAGAGGGCGCGTGAGATGCCTTTAGCAGGACATGGAGCAAACGGCGGACGAGATGGGGCGAGCATACGGTTCCTCCTTGGCGAAAGGATGGTTCGGCACAGGGAACCTGTATGTTGTTGTAGCGCGTACTGCACCAACTGTCACGGTGTTTCGATATAACTCCGCATTGCGAAGAAGCAACAAATGGACAACCGCTATAACACTGTGCTAACACTACGCTACTACCCAACTAATATCGCCAGAGTAGAGTGATGTTAGCTGAAAAACAACAGAACTCAAGCGAGGTCACTATGGTCTTTGCAAGCCCAATTCGCACGGGCGAACAGAGCATCAACCGCGTCTTGCAAGCAGGATTGCCGGTCTTACTCGTCTTCGACCGGCGCGGTTGCCAAACTTGCCAGCAACTCGAACCAACCCTCGAACGGTTGGCGCAACGCTTTGCTGGCAAGGCGCTGATTGCGCGGGTTGATGCCGATGATAACCCGGCTCTAGTGCGGAAATATAGCGTCACCGATCTACCGGGGCTGGTCTTTATTAGGCATGGCGCGATAGTGGCACGCACTGCCGGCGCTGCGCCAGAGACGGCCTTACAAGCATGGTTAAACTACCTGAGCGGCGAGGGTTCGCAGCCGCCGTTGCCGAGCGGGCCGAGTATGCCGCTGCACCAATCGGCGCCGGCCACCAATGGCACCGCACCCAACCCTACGTCAAACCGTCCAGCCGCCAGCGAACCACGCGCGCCGGCTGGGCCGGTGATACTGCGCGACGCCACCTTCGATCAAGTAGTCGGCCAGAGCCAGCAGCCAGTGCTAGTCGATTTCTGGGCGCCGTGGTGCGGCCCGTGCCGGGCCGTCGCGCCATCGATCGAGCGGCTGGCGCAAGAGTTCACCGGCAAGGCGGTGGTTGCCAAGCTCAACGTGGACGAAAACCCGTACACGGCCCAACGCTTCGGCATCACCGGCATCCCAGCGATTTACGTCTTCAAAGACGGTCGGGTCGTTGAGCGGCTAGTCGGCGCACAGCCGTATCAGGTCTTGCGACAAGCGCTGGCCCGGCATGTGGGACGATAGCACACGGGTAGCCTCGGCGGGAATATCTCGCCGAGGCCGTTTTTGCATGCAATGATGGTTACGCATAGAGTGGGGTTAGCGTGAATTATGCGCAAACACTGTGTTCGCCTTTCATACGTCAGGCTCCCTGCTGTATGAAATACTCCTACCTATCTTTAATCCACATTCAGCAGAGAGGTCATGAGGAAGGTATAGTCTCGCTATTCGCTCAGGACCATCATTGAGTGGCCGGGCTTGCTCATCGCTGATGTGCTGTTCTTCGCCCTCGGCTGGAACATCCGCGCCGATCTTGCCCGCCAAATGGCAACCATGATCCCGGCACAAGGCACCGTTGTCGAAGACGTATCGCGCATTGCCAACACCAACAGCGGGAAGCGAACCTTCGACGACCCGGTAGTCAAGTTCTGCACCGCCAATGGCGAGCCGATCCGGTTCGAGAGCACGCTTGGCGGCAATCTGCCAGCGTTTCAAGCCGGCGAGCAAGGAGAAGTGCTGTACACCCTTGTCAATCCATAGGAAAACTGACTACCGGTATATATCTTTCTCGGCAGTTTGGTGACGCTCGATCTGGATTGAATTCTTGAAACTCGGCGGATTGCTTGGCCTGATCGGCACGATTCTGTGGCGCCGCCGCGCCTAGATACACGGCATCCCACCTTTTCTGTCGGGCAGGATGCCGGGTTGACACTTATGGATTAGCCGGCGTTTCTCCCGGCGTTGACGGCTGCGTGCGATTTGGCTGCGGAACAACAAGGGCCTGTCCATCCACCGCTTGATTGTTAAGCAACAGGGTCAGATTGGTGTTTGGGTCAACGAACCACACATTCCCCCTCGACATCATTTGCACGAGCAATTCACGCTTGCGCAGCTCGAACAGTTCGGGGTTTTCGCGCCAGTAGCGACCTTCAATTGCTCGCACCTGCGCTTCGCGATTGGCGGCCTCAAGTGCCGCTGCCGTGATACCTTTTTCGCGAGTCAACGCGACCAAGGCCTCTTGCTCGGCTTGGAAGAGGTTATTGGCTTGTTGCGCTTCGATCTGCTGCCGGCGTTTCTGCTCGGTTTCAATCTGCACTTCAAGATTCGCTTTTTCGGCCAACAACTGAGCGTATGTCTCACCAACCTTGATATCAAGTACCTTTACCGCTTCGATCGTGATGTACAGTTGATCAACCGGCGCGCGTTGGCCATCACCGGGCGGCGTGGTAAGAAAACGGCGGATCCGCTCGGCAAAGGCGCCACGATCCGAGAGCGCTTCATCGAGGGTAAACTGGGTACTGGCGCTCTTGAGCGCATCATTGATAAACCCATCCAGAAAATCATTCAGTTGCGCATCACTGACCCCGATCTCAGCATAGGCGGCGCGTAACGCCTGCTCAGTTGGTAAGCGGCGAAAATCGACTTGAATATCAATGTCGTACAACTGTTTGTCACTGCTGGCAACATTTTGCGAAATTTGCCGTGACTGGCGGCGGATATTGACCAGTTCGATTGCGGTGAAGGGGGCAAAGGGGCGAAAGATCGGCCCCGGCCCATGCACAGCCACGATCCGACCTTGCACCAGCTCAATTGCAGCCTGACCCTCATCAACCTGTACATACTTCATTGTGCTGAGGCCGATACCAGCAATGATCAGCACAAGAATAAGCCCGCCAACTAATGACAACCGTGCATTCATACTTCCTCCTCCACCCGGGCGTGACGCACGTTGCGACGGCGCACCCCCCGATTACGTCGGGAACGACGTGTGTTCTCGTTGATTAGTACGCACCGCAGGGGCGGAAGTTGCAACCGCCTCGTCGATCCCTAACGTTTCGGCAACAATATAGAGTGGCCGGCCTTTCACTTCGTCGTAGATGCGACCGACATATTCGCCGATGATGCCGAGCGAGATCAGTTGAACCGCACCAAGGAAGAGTACACTCGCCAACGTGCTGGCCTGACCATAAAACGCCGGTTCGGCGGCAGCGGGATTGGCTAACCGCATTACAAACACCACAATCAAGAAAATCATACTGATTGCGGCCACGATAAAGCCGAGATAGGTCGCTAGTTGCAGCGGCAGATACGAAAAGCTGGTAATGCCATCGAGGGCAAACCGCAGCATCTTGCGCAACGGATATTTGGTAGTACCGGCGGTGCGGGCATGGCGACGATACGGCACACCGGTCTGACGGAAGCCAACCCACGCTGACAACCCACGCATAAAGCGGTGGTGCTCGCGCATGCGTTTGAGCGCATCGACAACCTTGCGATCCATTAGCCGAAAATCGCCGGTATCGACTGGAATCTTGACGTTGGTAATCCGTACGATCAGGCGATAGAAGATAGCTGCCGTCGTTTTCTTAAACCACGTCTCACCTTCGCGCTCCTCGCGTACACCATACACCACCTGATAGCCTTCGCGCCAACGGGCAATCAGATCGGGGATCACCTCCGGCGGGTCTTGCAAATCAGAATCGATCACGATCACCGCTTTGCCGGTAGCGTAGTCGGTGCCGGCGGTAATCGCAATCTGATGGCCAAAATTGCGCGAGAAGTTGATTACTTTGATGCGTGGATCGCGCTCGTGCAGTTCACGCATAATCTCCGGCGAACGATCTTGGCAACCGTCATTGACCAGCACTAGCTCAAACGGTTCTCCCAGCGGTTCGAGGGCCGCAATCACCCGCCGGCAAAACTCGCCGATCAGTTGCTCTTCATTGTAGACCGGCGCGACCACAGAAAAGGTTGGTTGCACATCAGCCATGGTTCCTCCCCGCCGCATTGGGCGGTTGTAAAGACATTGGATAGTAGCATCTTACGCAATGTAGACGTATCACAATGCGCTTACCAATGACGAGTAAAGCCGCCTGTAGCAAGTTCGATCTCGGCTACCGTAAGATTGATCACAACCCAATAAAACAGGATCGCACTGATCAAGAGCGATCCGAAGGCGAACGGATTCCCAAATCGCCTAAGCCGATGATCTATCTCAGCTAGAAATGACGTTATGAAGAGCGCCAATGCCGGCATCATCGGTAAGAAGAAGCGCTCCTTATTGGTCGTGAGCATCACAACCAAACCGTAGAACATGACCCATCCAAGCAACAGTAGATAGCGCCGATTCGATAATGGGCCTTTCACGATCATACCACCGAACGCTACGAGCCCGAGCGGCCATATAAATAGTTGATGGATTGTATGCTCGCCAAATTGGCGGATATTGCCTAACCAATGACGCCAAAGTCCATACGGATCAAAGTTTAAAATAAACCACATTTGTTCAAACGTTGATCCTTCCGGCACTGAGTCAGTACGCTCAAAAGCGAATGACCAAATGTTTACGTATTGCCGCGTCGAAAATGGCAGACCCGTATCGCGAATATCGAGCAACCACTGCGGCGCCGACACAAGCAGAAATCCGCCAAGCAAAGCCAGCGGGCCAATCAAACGGCCAAGGCGGCTCAACCAAGCTAGCCGTAGCGGCAGTTGAGGCATAGGTTGAAAGTACAACCACACCAAACTCGGGATCAACAGCATCGTGGTCTGTACGCGAAAGAGGTACGCAAGACCAAGCGCCATTCCAGCGAGGATGACTTGCCGCCAAGGCAGTGGCTCATGCCATAGCAAAGCCAGTAACGCCAATGCGGCAAAACTGACCATTGGCGCATCAGTGCTGGCAAAGACGCCATGGGATACCACCACCGGCGCTGCTAACATCACTGCGCTGGCCACCCATGCATACGATCGATGAATCGCTCGCCAAACCATAAGCGTTGTAGCGCCTATCGTCATAAATGTAGCGATAGCGCTGGCGATCCGGCCAAACAGCAGCGCTTGATCACCGGCCAACTGCCCCAACCATAAAATCAGCGGAAAACCGAATGGATAAAAGGGATGGGCGCGGAATACACGCTGCCAAGAGCCGCCATGGTACAAATGCCAATAGTAATCAGGCCCTTCAACGTACCAATGCCATTGCAAGGTTGCTATGACGGCAAACGCCAGAAGTATGACGATCATCCCGGCAATGAACGCGCCGCTATGTGTGCGAGCGGCGCTCTGCGCGAGGAAGGCGCCAATGGTTAATGCCGCAACCATGCCCGGCAACCACGAACATGGCAACCACGTGTAGTCGTTTCCCTGAAGCGGATGCCATACAAGAAGGTCGTATCCTACCGGCAAGAGGAGAGCAACCACGGCAAACCACACAAGCCGTTTGCCGCGCAACGGCCAGAGCAGACGAGCAAATCCCAACAGAGTTACGCCAATCGTGATCAGCGGCGTAATCGGTGCCGTCAACGTGTTTGAACTGCGAATACTTACATGACTGACCGCAATTCCTAACAACCGGGGATCATCTTGATTACGGTTTCGGGTTTCAGCATCAATGGTGAAACGACGTGGTGTAAACAAATCTAACCAGTGATAGGTTGCAGGTGACTGCCAAAGGATATGGTATCTGCGGAAGTCGGGGAGCTGATCTGTAACCACGATTGTGGCCACTGGAAAGGCACGGTCTTTGATCTCAACGTAATAAGGAATAACATCACTGGGAATGTAGGCGCGTATTGTAACCAGATACCTTGCATGCACCGGTGGGAGATTGATAATAGCAGGCCCGCTCGTCCAGCGAAATGGCGTACCATTAGAAGATAGCTCTTTGGTGAAAAAACCGGTTCCCACGATTGCCGAGTCAGCGCCGCCAATGACTGCATCAATCCGCCATGGACGTGATGCCAAGAGCCATGTTGCGCTTAGGGAAATGACGAGCAGTGCAAGGAGCGTTGCCAATGGCAGAAGCTGGATACGCGAGAAATGATAACGCATAATAATTTCAATAACTCAAGCAATCGCGAATAACCACGTCTCACACCGCCGCCATCTCTTCCCAATTCGGCCCAGTCTCGAGATTGACGCCAAGGGGCACAATCAGTTGGTAGGCGCTGCTCATCACTTCACGCAAGAGCTGGGCCGCTTCCACCACCTCTTCTTCCGGTGCTTCGGCGATCAACTCGTCATGCACTTGTAAGAGCAGGCGAGTACGTAAGCCGCGCTCACGTAAGGCGCGATGCACGTTAACCATCGCGATCTTCATAATGTCGGCAGCAGTCCCTTGGATCGGGGCATTGATCGCCTCGCGTTCAGCCGCTGCTCGCCGCGCCCCGCTGGCGCGTAAGTCGTCCATCATACGCTTACGGCCAAACAACGTCTGCACATATCCGTGCTGACGACCAAAGGCGAGGGTCTGGTCAATATAGCGGCGAATGCCGGGGAATTGGGCGAACAGGTTGTCGATCAGTTGACGAGCAAGATCGCGTTCGATGCCAAGACGTTGGGCGAGACCGAAGGCACTAATACCGTAGATGACACCGAACACGACTGTTTTGGCGACACGGCGTTGATTTTTATCGACTTGATCGGGCGCAACGCCAAATAAGCGGCTGGCTGTAGCGGCATGAATATCAAGGCCCTGTTGGAACGCAGCGATCAGATTTTCATCACCGCTGATGTGGGCCAGCACACGCAGCTCGATTTGCGAGTAGTCGGCGGCGATGAATCGATGACCCGGGGCGGCAATAAAAGCGCGTCGAATTTCGCGCCCCTCTTCGGTGCGTACTGGAATGTTTTGCAAATTGGGATTATTCGATGACAACCGGCCAGTCGCGGCGCCAATTTGGTTGTACGAAGTATGAATACGGCCCGTGCGTGGATTGACCAGCTCAGGCAGAGCGTCGATATACGTACTCTTGAGTTTGGTGAGCTGGCGATAGGCCAGAATATCGGCGGCGATCGGGTAGAGCTGGCTCAGCTCTTCCAACACTTCAGCCGTAATCGAATAGCCACCGCTCTTGAGCTTGCTGAGGCCGTGGGCGCGCGGATCAATGCCCATCCGCTCAAACAAGACCTCGTTCAGTTGCGGGCCAGAATTGATGTTAAACGGGCCGCCGGCCTGCGCATAGATGCGTTCGGCCAGCTCGTGAATGCGGTGGGCGAAACGTTTGCCCAGCTCGCGCAGATACTCGTGGTCGAGCAAGATGCCGGCCAACTCCATATCGGTCAACACGTCGATCAACGGCAGTTCGACCCGATAATACAAGTCGCGCAGAGCGGCATCAGCTTCAAGTTGGCTACGCAACACCTCGGTTAAGTGCAGCGTATGCAGCGCATCGGCAGCAGCGTAGGGAGCGGCCTGCTCGATAGGCACGGCGGCAAAGCTGATCTGCTTGCTCCCTCGCCCGATCAGGTCTTCGATCGTCGTGGGTGGTTCGGATAGTTTCAACTCATAAAAGGCCAAATCCTTCAACCCTTGCCGTTTGCCCAACATCGCTGCAGCAATCATCGTATCAAACGCCAGACCAGCCACCTTCATACCAGCACCGGCCAGCACTTCGGCATCAAACTTGGCGTTGTGAGCAAATTTGGGCGTGTGCGGGTCGGCAAATAGTGGGCCAAGCACCGCCACCACCTCGGCCAGCGGCAACTGCTGACCCGTCTCGTGCCCAACCGGTATGTAACAGGCGTCGTCAGGAGTAGTTGCAATCGAAATACCGACCAGATCACTCCCCACTGCTTGCAAGCTCGTGCATTCGGTATCGAAGGCAAACGCCGGTGCGGCGCGCAAGCGCGCCACTAAATCGGCCAATGCCGCCGCGTCGCGCACAATCCGCGTCGCCGCCGAAGCCGGATTAGCTGCCGGCACTGCGCCGCCAAACAGCGAGAGCTGGGTCGGGCCAGCGGCAGCCAGCGGCGCCGCCGGCAGATCGGCGGGCAACTCGGCCAACGCCGGCGCTTGCACCACCGGTGGCAACTTCTTGATCAAGTTTGAGCTAACACCAAACTCCAACTCTTGCAAGAGGGCCATCACTGCGGCCCGATCGTACACGCCAAGCCGGGCTGCCGCTAGATCAAGCTGCACCGGCACGTTGGTCACGATTGTTGCCAGTTGGCGCGAAAAACGGGCTGCATCCGCTTGCCCATTCAGCAAGGTCTGGTACCGCTTCGGCGCATCAGGAATGTGGTCAAGGAGATTGTCGAGTGAGCCAAACTGCTTGAGCAAGGCAATCGCGCCCTTCTCACCGATCCCGCGCACGCCGGGGATGTTGTCAGAGGGATCACCCTTGAGACCACGCAAATCGGCGAGTTGTGCCGGTTCGAGGCCATCGTACCGCTTGCGCACCTGCTCGACATCGTACAGTGTTACACTCGTCTTGCCACCGTAAGGGTTGGCCAGCGCCACGCGCACCTGCTCATTCACCAACTGTAACACATCAGAATCGCCGGTGAGGATGATCACATCTAGCCCTTGAGCAGTCGCTTGGCGAGCCAGTGTGCCGATCACATCATCAGCTTCATACCCCTCGGCAGTGTAGATCGGGATTGACAACGCCTGCACCAATTGGGTGATCCGCTCAAACTGCGGGTAAAACTCTTCCGGTGTCTCGGCGCGCCCGGCTTTGTACTCAGCGTAAAGGTCATCGCGAAAGGTACGCCCGACGTCGAAGGCAACGGCAGCGTATTCAGGCCGGTAGTCGGCCAGCGCCGTCAGCAAGATTTGGGCAAACCCAAAGACGGCATACGTCGGCTCGCCGCGCGACGAGCGCAGCCCACTCTCGCGCAAGGCAAAAAAGGCGCGATACGCCAACGCATGGCCATCAACTAACACCAACAACGGGCGCGCCATACCAAAGCTCCATTCCCAACGATGCGCAACACCCTTTCTGCGCCCATGGATTATACCACGCCGCAATATGGGAACATCCTCGCTCAACGTAAACGGACGTTAATTGCTACGTGGTACAATGTGAGCAATGTCAAAGGCGCTGGCGTAACAACGCGTGATTGCCCAATGCTTGACACCGCCAGCAGCAAATACAACTCACTTGACACACTTGTATGACCACAGCCATTGCAACCGATCAACGGTTCGATCTGCATACATGGCACGGCCACGTTGAACAGGCCAGCCGGCTGCATGCCATTCAGCGCGCGATCCAATCAGCGGGTTTACTCGGCTATCTCAAACCATTGCCCATCCGTCCGGCAACCGAGGCCGAATTGTTGGCCGTTCATAACCCACACATGCTGCACCGGGTGCGCCAACTGGCCAGCTATGGCGGGGGACAGATCGATAGCGACACCTACGTCACCGCTGATTCGTGGGAAGCAGCCATCCTAGCGGCAGGCGCAACGATCTGCTTAGCCGAAGCTATCGCCGAAGGGCGTTGTCACAACGGATTTGCCCTCGTCCGTCCACCCGGCCATCACGCGACTGACATCCGCTCAATGGGGTTTTGCCTCTTCAACAATATTGCGGTTGCCGCACGGGTATTGCTCGATCGGCACGGCCTACAACGAATTGCCATTGTCGATTTTGATGTGCATCACGGCAACGGCACCCAAGACATCTTTTACCGCGACGGGCGGGTGCTCTTTTGTTCGACCCACGCTGCGCCGCTCTACCCCGGCACCGGCGCGATTCACGAGATGGGAGACCCGCGCACTGCCGGCGGCACAACCCTCAATGTTCCCTTACCCTACGGCACTGGCGATCAAGGGTACGACCGCGTCTTCCGCCAGATCATTGGGCCGGCGCTGCGCCGGTTTCAGCCCGAAATCATGCTGGTTTCCGCTGGGTTTGACGCGCACTGGAGCGACCCGATCGGGCCAATGGCGCTTTCAGTAAAGGGGTTTGCCCGTATCGCGCAACACCTGCTCGATTGGGCCGCCGAGCTGTGTGATGGCCGGATCGGATTTGTACTTGAAGGTGGCTATAGCTTGCCCGCCCTCGCTGCCGGTGTCGTTGCCACGCTTCGCTTAATGCTCGGTATGGATCCCGGCCCTGACCCGATGGGTGGCGTCCAAGCACCTGAACCAACGATTGACCATATCATTACCGCATTGCAGAATCAACATCCGCTTTTGATGCAGACTGGTTATCAGGGAGAAGCATGATTGCAGTGATTAACTATGGCGCCGGCAACCTGCCCAATGTGGTGCGCGCGTTGCGGCGGGTCGGCGCCAATTTAACCGTTACCGACAACCCAGAGGTGATTCGTTCGGCGCAGGCGGTCGTCTTACCCGGCGTCGGCGCTACCGCCGATACGATGGCCAGCCTGCGCCAGCTCGGCATTGCCGCTATCTTGCCGGAAGTGGTGGCAGCCGGCACACCGTTTCTCGGCATTTGCGTCGGCATGCAGGTCTTGTTAAGCGAGAGCGAAGAGTTTGGTCGGCACCCGTGTCTCGATATTGTGCGTGGGACAGTTCAACGCTTACCAGAGAGCGCCGGTAAGATTCCGCAAATTGGATGGAATCAGATGCAGATTGACCCAGCATTTCGCGACCATCCTCTCTTTGCCGATATTCCCGATGGCGCTGATGTTTATTTCGTTCACTCGTACTACTGTGATGTCGCTGATCCGACGATCATCGCCGCACGCACCGATTACGGATTGCTCTTTCCGAGCGTGATCATCCGCGACCGGCTGGCAGCGGTGCAGTTTCACCCCGAAAAGAGCGGCGACTATGGCTTGCGCCTGCTAGCCAACTTTGTGGCGTGGAGTGGCGCAACCACTCAGAGAGGATGAGATATGGAGATTATTCCGGCAATTGATTTGAAAGACGGGTGCTGCGTGCGGCTGTACCAAGGCGATTTCGCCCAGATGACAGTCTACGCCGACGATCCGGTCGCCGTGGCGCGGGCATGGCAAGAGCAAGGGGCAACCCGTCTGCATCTGGTCGATCTCGATGGCGCCCGCGCCGGGAGACCGCAGAATGTCGCTGCTGTCTTGGCCATTACCCAAGCCGTGCAGATTCCAGTGCAGCTTGGCGGCGGCTTACGCCGCGAAGAGGATGTCGAGGCGGCTTTAGCCCTTGGGGTCGAGCGCGTGATCATCGGCACCGCCGCGATCGCTGAAACTGAACTGGTGGCTCGCCTGCTCAATCGCTTCGGCGAGCAGATTGTGATCGGGATCGACGCGCGGAACGGTATGGTGGCGACCGATGGCTGGACGGTCACCTCAACTGTGGCGGCCACTACACTCGCCGCACAGATGGCTGCGCTCGGCGCGCGCCGGATCATCTATACCGACATCAACCGCGACGGAGCGCTTAGCGGTCCGAATTTCATCGCGCTGGCCGAATTGATGCGCACCGATGGTCCAGCGATTATCGCGAGCGGCGGCATTGCCACCCTCGATCATGTGCGCCGGCTGGCCCAGCTTGGAGTCGAGGGAGCGATTATCGGCAAGGCGTTGTACGTGGGAGCGATCAGCTTGCCCGAAGCATTGGCCGTCGCCCAAACGGTGACTTCACAACCATAAGAGGATTGTATGTCGAATTCAGACCTCACTGCGCGGTACGAAGAAGAGCGCCTGCGCGCGCAAGAGCAATCGCAATTGGTCTACCTGCAAAGCCAGATCGACGAATTGCGCCGCCTGCTCAAGGACCAGACCAACAAATATCAGTGGGCAATGGAGCAGGTACGCAAAAACGAGGGTGCAATTGCGCAAGTGCAAAGCCTCTTCGAGCGTCACACCAGTGAAGTTGCCCAAGCTAATGAAATCGTGCGCCGCGATGTGGTCGCACTACGACGGGAAGTGGCAGCGGCACTGGTCAAAATCGAAGAAGGTGTGCGTCCGTTGCGTGATATGCAGTCACAGATCCAACAGATCGCCGAAGCGCGCAAACAAGATCGCGACTTTCTCGCCGGCTGGCTTATTCGCATCGAACACGTTGAACAACAAATTACTGCCCTCTCGTCGCAGATCAAAGAACTCGACGAACGTCAACGTCAATTTGCCTTGCAACTCGAACGCTTGCGTGAAGCTGATGCAGCCGTGATGCAAGAGGTGCGGCGTGTTAACGATGATATCCAAGTCGAGAAGCAACAGATGCGGCGAATGGCAGTTGAAGCCCAACAGTTTGTTGCCGATCTCCGTCCATCGATCGACGAGCAGAAGTCACGCATCGATCGGCTCGAAGAACTTCGTCAGCAGATCGACCTCTTTGCCGAGGTACTGCCCGCCCAAATTAAAGAAATCGGAGCAAAGCTCCCTGACATTACTGCCGAAATCAAACGGATTGAGCGCATTTCAACCGAACGCTTCTTGATGAACCAAGAACGGTTGGAAGAGTTGCGCCAGATGGCCGATGATCGGATGAGCGCGTTGCAGGAGACTGATGAGCAGTATCTGCGCCAATTGACGGCATGGCTCGAACGGGTTGATGGTTGGTTGCGCGAGCTTGAGCAGCGCTTCACGCGCACAACTGACCGGATGGAGCTTGAACAAAAGGCGCAACTCTTGCGCATTATGGAATTGGAGCGGCGCGAGGCAGAAACCCTCAATGCCCAACTGGCAACGCTACGCCAACGGCTCGAACAGACGCGCGCTGCCCATCTCGAATTGGGCGGCGGCGATCAGCGATCATAAATACAAGGCGCTGGCGGCAGTCGCCTGCTTCAGCGCCTTGGCGTTACCTTTGCGCTACCCGCCGCAACACGAAAATGCGCGGGTAGAGGCCACCAAGATCAACACGCAGGTGTTGCTCAAGTCGCCATTCCGGCAACTCGGCTAAGGTGCGCTCCATGAGTCGCACTTCGTGGCTGATGATCACTGCGCATCCATCTAGCCGCGTGACGCGGGCCGCCTCACGCAGCAAGGCCGGGTAGAGCGTGACATTGCTGGCATGCGAACCGACCAGATGCCCAAACGGTAAATCGGCCAATACCACATCGATGCTTGCTGGCGGCAATGGCATGTGTTGCGCATCCCAATCGTGCAATGAAACCTTGTGGCTCAAGCCGGCGGCGGCAAGGTTACGATAGGCGCATGCCAACGCTGCAGGGTCAATATCACACCCGATCGCCTGCGCCGCCGGCCCGATCAACAACCGCTCGATCAACAGCGTACCCGAACCGCATCCCACATTTAGCACTCGATCGCTGGCGCGCGGCTTGCTTAGCAGCGCCATTGCGTGCGCTACCGGCCCATTGAGCGCTCCCTCACGATTACACACCCGCCATGAGCGAGTCGCTAATGGCCGCGGCGTCAAGCGTACCAGCACGTCCCAACCAGCCCGCTCGCGGCTGGGGCGCAAGCGCAGCACAAGATCGCCATCGTCTTCACCGATCGAGAGACCGAGCCGCTCGCTCAGCTCGTGCTTGAAACGTCGCAGCACACTACTCTCGGCGCCAGCAGCGCTGAGCAAAAGGGTTTGAAACGTGTTGGCAGGATGCAAACGACGCACCGTGTCGATCATCACCGTGACTTCGCGAAAGTTCTCATCGCCGAGCAAAGCCCGTGGCCGCGGAATGGCAAAGCTGCGCACTAAGAAGACTGAAGTAGCGCAGCGTAAATCGAACAGCGCCGGCAACGGGCCGCGCATCGTTGCCCTGATCACCCCGCTCTCTCCCGGCGGGTCGAGCCGGATACCGGCGATCCGCTGCGCTTCCGCGCGCGCCAATGCTTCGATCCCAGTAGGGACAATGATTTCAATTCGGTGCGACATTGTTATACTATGATAATGAAGAGGCGAGGTTAGCGCTATATCGCCTTGTTAGTATACACGCAAAACGCCTATGGACATCGGAACAACTATTTGGCCGCCTATGCCAGCGCGACCGCAGGCACTGGCCGCAAGCTGGTCGCGCTACGACCACGGCGCGCTGCGTGAATACTTGCAACGCGCGCGTGAGATCGGTTTGCAGCAAGTACGTTTTGATCTGCGCTGGGCAGAGGTGCAGCCAAGCGCACAGCGGATTGCGGTCGCTGCGCTCGATGGCTTCCACCGTGGCCTTGATCTTGCCCAAGCCAACGGTCTGCACGTGGTTGTCTCGCTAATGAGCGCCACCCTTGGCCCGGCGCTCCATCTGCCCGATTGGGCGCTGGGGGTGCCGGCGCAAGCGTTGACCAACCAAGCGGTAAGCGAGATCTTCGCAACACCGGCGTTGACGATTCTTGACAATACCTTCTACCGGCGCGAACCGGTGCGCGATCTCTACGCCGATCCCGACATGCGGGCCGCGCAACGTTACTTGCTCCGCGAAGTGATCGGTAACTTCGCCGCCCATCCAGCTATCCATGGTTGGCTGTTAGCCGCCGGGGTTGAGCGAGTCCTGCCACCAACTGACCATCGCGATGTGGCAGCATGGTGGGCCGATCTCGCCGAGCGTGCTCGCGCCCACGGTGCCAACCGGCTGTTTGGTCAGATTGATGCTGCTGCGCTGAGTGACCCCGCCAGTTTGCGCCCCTATGACATCGCAATGGCCGGTGGCGAAGTCGTGATGAGTGTGGGGCCATGGCCGCCGATCGGCGATGGACCGCCAGCGCGCGGCGAGGCCGTCTGCTTTTTGCACACTGTGGTCGCTGGTTTGCTGGCCGAAGAAGTGAACGATACCGCCGCCACGCAGGTGGTGGTTAGCGATCTCGGCTGGCCCACTGCCCCTCGCCCACAATGGCGCGGCTGGCAGCACGATGAGGTCTTTGCCCGGCCCGCTCAAACGTTTTTGGCTGATGAAGAAGAGGTGGCCACGGCCCTACAAGCAGCACTGCCGACATTGGCCCGCTCTGGGGCCGCCGCGGTCTGGCTGGCCGGGATGGTCGATCCGGCAGAGGAACAGTGGAAGATCCCACCGTTCGACCGCAGTTGGCCGGCGCGCACATGGGGTTTGTGGACGGCAGATGGCCGCCCGAAAGCGAGTTGGGAGGCGCTGCGCGAGACGATTGGCAGTCTGCCAGCGAAGGGTACATTGCCAACCCTGCCGGTTGAACCCGACCGTTTCTGGCGCGATCCGGCCACCGAACTGCGCCGGCTTTGGCGTGAATACCGGGCCGAGATAGTATGAACACGGATTGACACGGATTGGCACGGGTCGGGCCATCCGTGTCAATCCGTGTTCTATTCCTCGTCTATGGTTGGCGGTTGCCATCCCCATTCAGCCAACAACGCCAGATCGGCCTTAGTCAACACACCGGCTGCTGCGGCCCGATCCAGCAGATCGGGCCGGCGGGCCAAGGTGCGGCGCAACCGCTCGGCTCGCCGCCAACGGGCAATCTCGCCATGGTTTCCAGAGAGCAATACCGGCGGCACACTCAACCCCTCCCAAACCGCTGGACGGGTGTAGTGCGGGTATTCGAGCAAAAAATCGCTGTGACTCTCTTCGATAATCGATTCACTATCGATCACCCCCGGCACCAACCGCGCCACCGCATCAACCACCACCATCGCCGCCAACTCACCGCCGGTCAACACATAATCGCCGATGCTGATCTCGCGGTCAATCAGTGTCGCGCGCACTCGCTCATCGATCCCCTCATAGTGACCACAGACGAGGATCAGGCGCGGCAAGGCCGCTAATTCATGCGCTATGCTCTGCGTAAACAACTCACCGTCAGGCGTAAGTAGAATGGTTGGCCCGGCTTGCTCATCAGCGGCGCGCACCGCCCGAATCGCCGCCGCCAACGGCTCAGCTTTCATCACCATCCCGGCGCCGCCGCCATAAGGCGTATCATCGGCGGTGCGATGGCGATCAGTCGCCCACTGTCGAATATCGTGCAAGTGAATGGCAATTTTGCCAGCCTGCTGCGCCCGCTTGAGAATACTCTCGGTCAGCGGCCCCTGAAACATAGCTGGAAAGAGGGTGAGGATATCAAACCGCATGCCGGCTATGCCTCAACGCTACGCAGATACTGGTCAAAAAACTCGACAACCCGCCGGCAATACGTCACCCGATCGACAAAATACCCGCCACAATGCTCGGCGCCGGGCACCTCCCACAAGATGCGCGGCTCGCGAGCAGCGTCATACAATTGGCGCGCGTGGCTCACCGGAATCAGCGAGTCATCAATGCCATGAATGATAAAGACCGGGCGTGGCGCAATCTGGCCGATGGCGTCAATCGGGCGGGCTTGGCTAAAGCGGTAGCCGTGGCGACGAGCGACGATCGCGTCGGCCAAGCGTACCAACGGCTTGGGCGGGATGCGCAGCACTTGGGTGATGCTATGGGCCACCACATCATCACCAGCGGTAAATGAGCTATCGGCCACGAGCGCCCGAACCGACTGATCGCGGGCCGTTGCCAAAATCCCCACTGCCGCTCCCATCGAATAGCCAACCACACCAATCGCCGCAGCGGACATCCGCTGGCGCACAAACTCGAGCGCCGCTAGCAAATCGTCAACCTCGCGGCTCACCAGCGTCTGCGGCCATGGATCCGATTCGCCGCGACCACGATAATCAAACAGCAGGACATTATAGCCGGCTCGCCAGCAATAGCTGCCAATGCCAAGCAATTCATCTTTGCTGCCGGCATGGCCATGGCTGCCCACGATCACCGCATTCGTTTCGGGGCGCGGCAACCACCAGCCCACCAGCCGCAGACCATCGCTGCTGCGAAACTCAACCGTCTCAAACGGCACTCCTAACTCCCACGGGGTAAAGGTATAGCTGTCGAGATAGGTACGGCGCGGCGGCGGGCTGACCCGCAAACTGACGTAGTATGCCGTGCCAGTAATCCCACCTAACACACCAATGGCGCCGGTCAGCGCCATCGGTAACAAACTCCAGCCAAATCTTTTTGCCATCATCCTATCCTCGTGCAGTTCCGACAAACTCAAACACCGGCGTGGCCTGCGGCTGCAATAGCAGATGGATTTCATACAACCCATCGGCATGCCGGCCATGGAAGGGCAAGCCCAAGCTGGTCGCCAGCCGGATCATAGCGGTATTATCGGCGTGCGTCAAAAAGATCAGCCGTTCGAGGTTTGCCGCCCGCGCCTCGGCCAGCAGCAATTCCAGCATCTTACGCCCAACCCCCGCCCCGTGATAGTCATCCCGCACCAAAATTGAGGCCTCAGCTACCTTAGGGTCATGTGGCAAGCGGGCAAAACGGGCCACGGCAATGGATTCTTCACGCCCATGCTCGTCAGCCAACGCCACCAACGCCACTTCGCGGCGCGGATTAATCGCCGCCAACCGTTGCGCCGATTTATGCACCAGTTCGGGGGAAGCATGTTCAGCCGCAATGAAAAACCGGCGATAGATCGATTCCGGCGACAAGCGATAGAACATCCGCTCGAGCAGTTCAGCATCCGCAGCGGCAAGACTGCGCACGCGCAATGTGCGTCCATCACGGGTGGTAATGGTGAGCGGCATTGACTGGCTAACACGTTGTTCGTTCATACTAACCTCCGGCATCGCTCGTGCTCTGGCAGCAGAGAAAACAGAGCAGATACGGTAGATTGCACACCTTCGAGCATCTGAGCTGATGCATGCCGCCGCTGCGCTGCACATACGGCGCTAAAGGTATTGTAGCATGAGAGTGGTACACTGCTGCACTTTTATAACGCAATGCGTTATGAAAGGAACGACAACCAACTTTCCTGCGCTCAATCCGGCACGCCGGACGGCCCGCAGGCAGATCATGCCATGTACAGCGAGGATCGTTTGTTTGAATTAATTGCGATTGTTGGCCCCACTGCCGTGGGTAAAACCGAATTAGCGGTCGCATGGGCGCAACAGATCAACGGCGAGATTGTCTCCGCCGATTCGCGCCAGATCTACCGTGGCATGGACATCGGCACTGCCAAGCCAACCCCTGCCGAACGCGCCCAAGCGCCGCACCACCTGATCGACATTCGCGATCCTGATCAACCGTTTTCGTTGGCCGAATTTCACGATCTGGCGCTGGCGGCGATCACCGACATTCAAGCGCGCGGGCGCACACCACTGCTAGTTGGCGGCACCGGCCAATATCTGGCAGCAGTCTTGGAAGGCTGGCAGATTCCGCGCGTCGCCCCCCAGCCAGAGCTTCGCGCCGAACTTGAGCAAGTAGCAGCTCAAGAGGGCGCTGCCGTACTCCATGCCCGCCTCGCGGCGGTTGATCCGGTCGCGGCGGCGCGCATCCCGGCCACCAACGTGCGACGGGTCGTGCGCGCGCTCGAAGTCTATCTGGTCAGCGGCGAACCGATCTCGCGTCTGCAAGAGCGGCAGCCGCCTCCCTTCCGCCCGCGCACGATTTGGTTGCACCGGCCACGCGCCGAACTTTACGCCCGCGCCGATGCCCGCATCGAACGCATGATCGCTGCCGGCTTGGTTGAAGAGGTCGCAAACCTGCTAGCCCGCGGCTACAATTGGTCGTTGCCGGCGATGTCGAGCCTTGGCTACGTCCAATTCCAGCCGTACTTTGCTGGAACTGCTGATCTTGCTGCTTGCATCGAACGGCTGCGCTTCGACACCCATGCCTTCATCCGTCGGCAAGAGATGTGGTTTCGCCGTTTGCCCAACCTTGAAATCTGGACGCCTGATCACCCGGCTTGGCGCGCCATCATCGCTTGAAAAACATCGTATTCGCGCACCACATGCTCAAGAAACCGTTCGGGATGGCCATCAGCCGGGGGCAATCCGAGGCGTTGGCGTATCAAGGCCGCGAGCTGACCGGCCAACGAGAGGCGCGCATCAGCGCTGAGCGCATCGCGACAGCGCAAGAAGTCAAACACGAGCGCCATTTCCGCCGTCGATAAGCGCTCTAAGTTCGGCAACAACGGCGTTGGCGGCGCATCGGTTGCGCGCGGCGGCACCTGTATTCTGACCGGACTTAAGATTTGGTCAAGGGTGATGAGATTACCTTCGCGCACCACCACCGTACCAGCGGTAAGATCACCTAGCCGGCGGTTATGGCGGTCGATAAAGATGGTGAGCAGGCCAATGCCGTAACCAAACGGCAAAAAGTCAATCGCCCGCATCAGATTACGCACCACGACCGCTGCGCCATCAACCGGGCGGCCACCCTCGCGCAACACGCGCAACCGCAACCACCGTTTACCCAGCGTCTGGCCATTCCAGATTAACTCGAAGAAGACGTAATAGCCCCAATTCAACACAAAAGCGAACACCGCGAACAATGCCCACAGCACGTCTTCATTGCCAACGCCAATATCGTTGCTGGCAAGCACAACGGTGGCAGCCATCATCAGGAACGTGACCAGAATCGTATAATCAATCACCGCCGCTAGACCCCGGCTGGCCAGCCCGGCGGTGGTGTAGGTTATCATAACGCCTTCCGGCGTTTCGACGTGATACGTATTGGCAATGCGATTGGCGGTAAGCATGTGGGTATACAGCAATCGATGGATTACGTATGGAGTGCGGTAGTTCGCCTGCCGCACTCGGTTATCACGAGCGGAGCAACATATAAGCTGCCATTATGATGCGCTCAACGTCACCTGCCAATCCAACTCGAGCACGTTACTGGCTCGGCAACTCGGCGTCATCAGGCGGAGCCGAGACCAGTTCTGGTTCAGGCTCCGCTTCCAAATGCTTCATATCATTCACCAATTTGACCCGCCAGTGTTTGTAACCGATTTCAAGAATGGTGATCGACGTGTTACCGATATGCGGATAGCGCCCAAAGTTGGTGTCATGAAAGTTCTCGGCGTGGGATAACAATGCACGAATACAGCCGCCGTGAGTGACAAACGCCAACGTGTGACCACGATGTTGGGCCGCCATCGCCTCGACGGCTGTCACCACCCGCTGCCGCAGCGCAGCCATCGTCTCGCCACCGCCGCGTGGCAGGTCATAACCTTGCATAATCTGCTTCCATTCATCAGGGAACTGTGTCCGCACCTCATCAGTTGTGAGACCACTCCAGTGGCCGGTATCGATCTCGCGCAACGCCGGCAACAGTTGCACCGGCACTTTCAGTACAGCACCAATCTCCCATGCCGTCTGATACGCGCGCGACAAGTCACTGCTGTAGATGGCAGAAAACCTTACCCCATCACGTACCAACCGGTTGGCCAACAATCGCGCCTGCCGGTAGCCAATCTCGTTGAGCGGAACATCAATATGTCCTTGCCAACGTCCCTGCATATTCCAGTCAGTCTCGCCGTGGCGGATCACGTAGATGGTGGTCATGGCATTCTCCGCGAAGAATCCTTTAGTTCTCTTGCTATGGTAACACAGAGTTATGACCGGAATGTTAAAAGAACGAAACGCACACTGTCATTGCGAGGTGCAGGGGTCGCGCCCTACGCGGCCCCCGCGCCGCAGCAACCTCCCCCATTAGCGAAAGCCATTCCCGTTTGTTCTAATCCCTCGCCCAATTCACGAAAGGGAGCTCGTTTTGTACATGGTGAAGATGCGGTATGATGGGCCAAGGTTCGAAGCAGATTCTCGGATAGATTATGTTCACCCACACAAACGAACATTTCACACCGCAAGAGGTCGCGCTGCTCACGCCATTTGTGACCAATGTTGACCGGCCTGTCTTCTGTTTGCGCAACTTGCCGGAAGTAGTGAAGGGGGCGCTGTTTGCACGTTATAGCCGTAGCACGAAGAGCTTGCGCCGCCTCCTGCTCGACGAGTTCATCACTGAACCAGAGTCAGGGTTCGCCGCGATTGTGTCGGCAGTGGGCGATAGTCCGGCGGCGCAGTTAGTCGCTGCACGCCAAGCCGAAGCCTTCTACGAGCGGGTGCTGATTGGATACGGCGATGACTCGGTGGCTGAATTGGGGGGAGCGCATGTGGCCTGCGAAGGCGTGAGTAACATCGCTGCCAAGCTGCTCGAAGACAGTCGGTTGGGTTTGTCGCCGCTGGAAAAATCGACCCGCTATGTCCGGTTTGATCTGCCGGGGCCAGATGGCTATCGCTACCTGCGCGAACCGGTGTTGATGGCATCGCCGTTTGCGGAACGCTATACGGCGACGATGGACAACCTCTTCGCGACGTATAGCGCATTGCTCGGCCCGGTGCAAGCATGGCTGCAAGCGCAATTCCCCCGCGATGAAGCCACTACCCCACGCGCCTATCGCAATGCGATTCAGGCCAAGGCACTCGATCTGTTGCGCGGGTTGTTGCCGATGGCGACCCAAACCAATGTTGGGTTGTTTGGCAATGGCCGCGCGTTTGAGTATCTGATTATCAAACTCGCCGCTGCACCCTTTGCCGAAGCGCGCGCCTTGAGCGAGGCAATTCAAACTGAGTTAGATTATGTCATTCCGGCCTTTGTCAAGCGGGCACGCAGCGAACGCGGCAAGGCGTATGCCGCATATTTGGCCGCTACCCGCGAACAGGCGGCGCAATGCGCCGCACAGCTCGCCATCGCTCCGACCAACGAGCCAGCGATTGCGGTGCGTTTGGTTGATTATGATCCGCAAGCGGAAGAAAAGATGGTCGCCGCCATCCTCTACCCGCATCTCGATCTGCCGCTGGATTCGATCCTCGCTTCCATCAGCGCAATGCCGGCGCAGGAACGGCAGGCAATCATCGCGGCAGCCGTTGGCGAACGGGGCAGTCGCTTCCACCGGCCCGGTCGCGCCTTCGAGGAGCCGTATTACACCTTCGATATCTTGGCCGACATCGGCGCGTACCGCGATCTCCAGCGCCACCGTGTGCTCACCCAAGAACGGCAGCGCTTCACCGTCAGCCACGGCTACGTCACCCCTCCTGAACTCGAACGGATCGGCGTCGCGCCTCAGTATCGCGCTGCGCTTGAGCAGGCTGCCGAATTGGTGACCGACCTGCAACGCGACTTTCCCAATGAAGCGCAGTACGCAGTGCCCTTCGCCTTCCGTGTGCGCTGGCGGATGAAACTCAATCTGCGCGAAGCCTATCATTTGATCGAACTGCGCAGCGCGCGCCAAGGCCATCCCGCCTACCGCCAAATTGCCCAGATGATGTTTCAGGCTATTAGTGCGGTGCATCCAACGCTCACCGCTGGCATGCGGTTTGTTGACCACCACGACTACGATCTCGAACGGCTGGCTGCCGAGCAGCGGATCGATCAGAAGCGGCAGGGGACGTAACGCCGCGCGCTACGAGGTGGCACGCGGGTTGCTGGCCCACCAGAGGAAGCGCTCTCGATGCGTTGTTGCTGGCTCCATTGAGACGCAAAGCGAACAAAGACGCGAAGGATGGAATACAAAGACGCAGAGGACGCAGTGAATTGTTGATCACCCTCACCCCATCCCCTCTCCCACTCGCGCGGGAGAGGGGTGTTGCGGCGTTCCGCGCTCCGACGCCTGTCCCGAAATCCGCACGGCCCTGCCCCCGTCAAGGGGGAGAGGGTGCCGGAGGGGTGAGAGCCATGATCCCGCACAGTGGGCTTCGTAAGCATAACCCGACCCATTGGGGCCGGGTTCCCTGCACAGCAGTTGCGGCTGTTCTAGATTAGATGTTCTGGCTACGCTCAACAGGTTGATCGCGTTAACTCGGGAAATGGTGCCGGAGACGGGACTCGAACCCGTAAGGGGTTTCCCCCAGCGGTTTTTAAGACCGCAGCGTTTGCCATTTCGCCACTCCGGCATAACGCTTGCCGACCTTCATTATAGCAAATTTACGAAAACCGGTGGCGCCGCACGATGCGCACCAGCAACGAACGATAAAATGATCGCGTACTCATTGCGGCTGCAAAAAGTCTCCGGCGCACCAACCTTCGATCCCGGCGCTACGCACCTGCCACCACACCCAGCCATCACGCTCCACCGGGCCGCCGATAATCTCGACCTGCGTACCCGGAGCTAACACCAGCAACACCGGAATATCAGCGCCAAGCCCGGGTTGCACACGCAAATTCAGCGCCGGAATGCCTTCACTTACCACTGCCGTGCGCCCTATCGCTAAGCCATCGGGCAACGGCGATGGCGAAGGCGCAACGGTTGCCGGCGGATTAGCGCTCACGGTTGCGAGCGGCTCTCCGCCCGGCGCTGCTGTGGTCTGCGCTATAGCTGGCAATTCGGTTGGAGCCGGCGACAGATTGACAATCGGGGCAGTGGGAAGTGTCACTGACGCCGGACTTTGCAAGCTGAGCGCAATTGCTAGCCCGATGACAAAGATACTGACAATGATCAACGTTGGCGCAACCCAACCCGGCACTAACGGCCCGCGCGGCGTCTCTTCATCAAGCGCGCGATGGCCCAGAGCACGAATGCGACGCTCTTCATCATAGGCGGTATGGCGGTCGCGCAACCGCACCCGCACCGGCTCGTCATCGGGCAAGGCGGTTTGCGCACGCATCGGTTGGGTTGCGCGCTGGCGAGGTCGTTCCGTTTCAGTTGTAGGCAATGCCTGCACGCCATAACGCGGCAACAGCATGACGGCGAGCCGCTGATAGGCCGCTAGCGTCTCGCCAGTAACAGCTAGATGTTCACCACGGGCAATCCGCCCGCGTAGCCGGTGCAGGCGCTGCACGGCATCGACCTCTTCGGCGCTGAGCGGCAACCGGTCAAGGGCCTGCATCGCGGCCAACACGCCGGCAAACGGGCCGAGCGCAGCCGGCGAATTGACGCGCAACAGGTGGGCACGCAGCGCATCTTCGATAGCGCCGTGAATGCTGAGCAACGCCAATTCCGGCACATCACGCCGCGCCCGCGCCAACGTATACTTCTCGCGCGCCGACTCGAGCAACGTAATCGGATTCAGCGCGGTTGACTCATCCCCTGTCAGCGTCATCCAAGTTCTGCCTCTAACAATTCACGCACCCGTTGCGCGTTCGCCTGCCCCTTCGTGGCCCGCATCACCATCCCGACCAGAAATTGAATGGCGGTCGTTTTGCCCTTGCGATACTCGGCAATCGCTTTGGCCGCCTTCTCATCGGCCAACGCAGCCCGCACCGCTGCCAACAACGCGCCATCATCGCTAATTTGGGTCAGGCCCCGCTCAGCTACCAGCG
Organism: uncultured Chloroflexus sp.; assembly: GCF_938091255.1. Taxonomy (NCBI): domain Bacteria; kingdom Bacillati; phylum Chloroflexota; class Chloroflexia; order Chloroflexales; family Chloroflexaceae; genus Chloroflexus; species uncultured Chloroflexus sp. Next base: position 34,052 of record NZ_CALLJH010000010.1, on the reverse strand, counting down.
CCGCCGGATCAGCACCGGTTGCGAACACTTCTTCAAACAGTTGCTTGGCCACCGCGCGCGTGATCGTCCCGCTTTGCACCAGATCGATCAGCGTCGCCAGCCGGTTCACCGGCATACGATCGATCAACGCCGTCGCCGGCTCGCCGCGATCGTTCAACAAACGAAAGCCTTCGTTCAACACCCAATTCGCCACCTCTTTCGCCCCATCGGGCCGGTTGACCGTTGCTACCGCCGCTTCGTAATAATCGGCGATCGCCCGCTCTTGGGTGAGCAGATCGGCGTCTTGCCACGACAGGCCGTGGGTAGTCATCAGCCGGGCACGGCGCGCGTCAGGCAATTCGGGTAACTCAGCCTTGCGGGCGGCGATCCATTCCGGCGCCAGCACCAACGGCGGAATGTCAGGTTCAGGGAAGTAGCGGTAGTCGTGGGCATACTCTTTCGAGCGTTGACCCTCAGTACGGCCCAGATCCTCGCGCCAGCCGCGCGTCTCTTGCTCAACTACGCCGCCGGATTCGAGCACACGGATCTGCCGCTCGATCTCATACGCTAGCGCTCGTTCGACAAAGCGGAACGAGTTGATGTTCTTGATCTCGACCTTGGCGCCGAACCGATCTGAGCCTGCCGGGCGCACACTGACATTCGCGTCGCAGCGCAGCGCCCCCTCTTCGAGATTGCCGCTATTGGCCCCGATCCAGACTAAAATCTGGCGGATCTTCTCAAAGGTCAAGCGAGCCTCTTCTGGCGTGCGAATATCAGGCCGAGTGACAATTTCCATTAATGGCATGCCACTGCGGTTGTAGTCAATCAACGATGCGCCGTCAGGGCTGTGAATCAAGCGACCAGTATCTTCTTCGATATGCAACCGCTCAATCCCGATTCGGCGCACCTCGCCGGCAGCGGTACGAATCTCGATCGCGCCATCGCTGCACAGCGGCTCATCGTATTGGGTAATCTGAAAGCCCTTAGGCAAGTCAGGATAGGGGTACGACTTGCGGGCAAAGATCGAGCGTTCGTTAACCCGACAACCTAACGCCAACCCGCAAAGCGCAGCCAATTCAACAGCGCGGGCGTTAAGTACGGGCAGCGCGCCGGGCAGGCCAAGGCTCACCACCGAAACGCGGGTATTGGGTGGCGCGCCAGCGTAATCGGTGCTGCAACCGTCGAACATCTTGGAGGCGGTCAGCACATGGGCATGGATCTCAAGGCCGATCGTGGCGATATATTCAGGCATAGGCTTCCTCACGCAACGTCACCTTGCCCTTTATTGTACTCGGTTTTCGGTGATGGTGCGCGGAACGCTCTCCGATAGCGGCTCACACGGATGTACGGAGGGCGACTCACACGGAGCCACGGCAGCAGAAACTCACACAAACCCACCCAGCACCGCGACGGTGACCGCCTACGCGCTCGCCGCACCCACCCAGCACCGCGACGGTGACCGCCTACGCGCTCGCCGCACCCACCCAGCACCGCGACGGTGACCGCCTACGCGCTCGCCGCACCTACATCTTCCCTCTGCGTCTTTGCGCCTGTACGTTTCCCCCTCTGCGCCCTTACACTCACGCTTCTTGTTCTGGATCAACCCCTAGCTCGCGCAGACGCGCCGCCAGCCGCTCGGCCCGTTGTCGCTCTTGCTCGGCCCGTTGTCGCTCTTGCTCAGCCAATGCCTGCAACTCGACAAAACTCAGAAATGGCCGACCATCAGGCCAATACATCTGTATGCCATCAACTGCTCGGCCAAACTTCACCCCTAACCGTGGACTTACCCAACCATCGAGTTCAGGAATGACCCGCAACCGGCCATCAATGCGTTGCCAACCGCTCATATCACCAGTGTCAGGATCGTACAGATAGTACTCCTCGACCCCGTACATATCGTAGAACTCTAACTTGGCGGCCATTTCAGTCAACGTATTACTTGGCGATAACACCTCAAACACGACGTGCGGCGCAGTATTGCCCTCTTCCCATTGCCGATACGACCCGCGATCCCCTTTGGGCCGACCAAACACCACCATCACATCCGGCGCACGCCGAATGTCAGGCCAGCCTTCGACCGGATACCAAAGCAAATCGCCGGCAACAAAGACATCAGCCCGCTCGCGAAAGAGTGCGTCGAGGTTCCCCTGAATGGTGACGATAGCGCGAAACTGCTTGGTGTTATCGGCCATAGGCATGCCGTCACTATCGGGGTAGACGATTGGCGTGGCAACCACCGGCTGACGAGTCATCATCCACCTCCTGTTGCGAACATTTGTTCCAATATACTCCGTTTAAGCAGGTATTGCAAGCAAGATAGACAACAATCCTTCTGAAACATGCGCCTTGTTTGGCAAGCGTTAAGCTTGCCGTACACGTCGCAGGCAAAGACCCTTGCATACTTCACGACAGTATCGTCAGTAGGCTCCCCGCCGAGAGGCAACTCGGTGAACCATGCTCACATCACCTAACCGAGACAGATCACAATCCGCGAGAAGAGGAAAGCGAGTAAGTCGCCTCTCTGTCCGTTTTGGTCTTCGATTCCCCCTTTTCTGTCCATTGACATCACACTAACGCTTTTCTGGTATAATAGTACACGGAAATTGTTTCCGCATCATGAAAGGAGGGTTGCATGACCGCCCCCCAACTCCCTGCCGGAGTGACGATCACTGCACCGATCACACCCGAATATGCCGAGATTCTGACCCCGGAAGCACTGGAATTTCTCGCGACCCTGCATCGCCGCTTTAACGCGCGCCGACTTGAGCTGCTGGCCCGTCGCGCCGAACGCCAGCGCGCGATCGATGCCGGTGAGCGGCCTGATTTTCTGCCCGAAACCGCCCACATCCGCGCGAGCGACTGGACAATCGCACCCTTCCCGCCCCAACTCAATGACCGCCGGGTCGAGATTACCGGCCCGGTTGACCGCAAAATGGTCATTAATGCGCTCAATTCGGGCGCGAAGGTTTTTATGGCCGACTTCGAGGATGCTAATACCCCCACGTGGCAAAATCAGATCGAAGGCCAGATCAACTTGCGCGATGCATTGCGCCGCACAATCACGTACACTAGCCCCGAAGGCAAATATTACGCCCTCAATGCCAATCCCGCCATCTTGTTCGTGCGACCGCGTGGTTGGCATCTCAACGAGAAGCATGTGCTGATCGACGGCGAGCCGATGTCGGGAGCGATCTTCGATTTTGGCCTCTATTTCTTCCACAATGCCCAAACCGCGATCGACGTGCAAGGCGGCCCTTACTTCTACTTGCCGAAGATGGAGAGCCACCTTGAGGCGCGGTTGTGGAATGACATCTTTGTACTGGCGCAGGAGCTGCGCGGTATTCCACGCGGTACGATCAAAGCTACCGTGCTGATCGAGACGATACTCGCCGCATTTGAGATGGATGAAATTCTCTACGAACTGCGCGAGCACTCAGCCGGCCTCAACTGCGGACGGTGGGACTATATCTTCTCGTGCATTAAGAAGTTCCGCAACGACCCCAACTTCTGCCTTGCTGACCGGGCGCTCGTGACGATGACCACTCACTTTATGCGGTCGTACTCGTTGTTGGCGATCAAGACCTGCCACCGCCGCGGCGCCCATGCGATGGGTGGTATGGCGGCCCAGATTCCGATCAAGAATGATCCGGTGGCGAATGAAGCGGCGCTGGCCAAGGTGCGCGCCGACAAGGAGCGGGAGGCGAACGACGGTCACGACGGCACATGGGTCGCTCACCCCGGTCTGGTTCCGGTGGCGATGGAGGTCTTCGACCGTCTGATGCCTACCCCCAATCAGATTAGTCGCCAACGTGACGATGTGCAAGTCACCGCTGCCGACCTGCTCGCATTCGGCCCCAGCGAACCGATCACCGAGCAGGGGATGCGGTTGAATATCAACGTCGGCATCCAGTATCTCGGCGCCTGGCTGGCCGGTAATGGCTGCGTGCCGGTGTTTAATCTCATGGAAGATGCCGCTACCGCCGAGATTTCCCGTGCCCAGATCTGGCAGTGGATCCGCAGTCCGAAGGGTGTGCTCGAAGATGGCCGTAAGGTAACGGTGGAACTCTTCCGCCAGATGCTGCCCGAAGAGCTGACCAAAGTGCGCGAGATTCTGGGACCGGCCTACGATGATGGCCGTTACGAAGAGGCCGCCGAATTGTTTGACGAGATTACCACCGATCCTAATTTCGTTGAATTTTTGACCTTGCCGGCCTACGAGCGTATCCCGTAACCGGTCACACACATAGGGGCGACATCGGCGTCGCCCCTGCAATCTTCACTCACCTCTATCCACAATTTGCCCATCTTTTGTCAGGGAAATTTCCGCTGGCAACAATCCTAACAGAGTGTTACAATTAGCAGTAACCTGCTGCACCTACACAGACAAGCACCGCTTTTGCCGATGTGCAGCCTGCTCTATAAGTCGGGCGGTGTCAGAGTAGTCACCCGCCCCTACACGACGAGGTGACCTATGGCGAATTATCTGATTGCCGGCGCAGCGGGATACATCGGCTCGCGACTGGCCGCACGGCTCCTCGCTGCTGGCCACCGTGTGCGCGGTCTTGTCTACAGCGCCGAAGATCCGGTGGTTGAACGCCTCGCTGCCCGCGGTATGGCGGTCTGGATCGGAGACCTTACCCGCCCCGAAACCATTGATGGCGTCACCGATGAGATTGAGGTGGTCTATAACCTCACCAACCGTATGCCCATCGATGGTTCAGCGCTGCTCCGTTCCCTCTATGTTGATGGCAACCAGCATTTGATCGCGATGTCAGTGCGCGCACGCACAGTGCGTACCTACATTTGGGCCTCCAGCGTCGCCCCCTATGGCGATCACGGCGAGCACTGGGTAGATGAAGACAGCCCAATCGCGCCCTCGTATCCCCTCGGCACGATCCTTGCCGCCGCCGAGCAGATCATCTTGCAAGCAGTGCGCGCTCACCGCTTCCCGGCAATGATTTTACGCATGGCAACAGTGTATGGCCCTGACCGCGATCCGCTCGAGGCGATTGCCAGTGGCCAGCTTACGATTTATGGCAGCGGGCGTAACTTTGTGCCGCATATTCATATCGATGATGCGCTAGAGGTGCTGATCCGCGCCCCCGAAGTTGGCCAGATCGGTGCAATTTACAACGTTGGCGATGATGAACCGCTCCGCCTGATCGAGATCGTCAGCGAGGTACGCCGCCGGCTCGGTATGTTACCACCGCGCACGTTCGATCCAAACGTCGGCCTGCGCGCCGGTCTTGATCGTTCGGTGATCGGAGCACTCACCTCGTCGGTTCGGCTAAGTAATGCCCGTATGCACCACGATCTCGGCATCGAGCTGCGCTATCCTAGCCTACGCTACTGGATCGATGAGCGGCTACCGCTTGAGTTAGCTGTCAGCGCCTGAAACGATAATCCGAAGGTGCGAAGGGTATGAGGTTTCGTATCCTTCGCGCCTTTGCCACTATACCTGTTGCCGCGTCTGCCACCAACTGTACGCACCACGCCAGATGAGCAACAGGGCAGCAACCGTCAAAAACGTTACTACTGCAAAGCTCAGCGGGCTAGAACGACCCAGTTGCCACCAGCGCAGACCTAGCCCAACCGGTAATGCAATCAGCCATGCGCCGAGCGTTAACCCCAGCATCCGTAGTGGTGGCTGCTGGCGGAAGACACCCATCCATGGGGCGACGATCAACCAGCCAATAAAGAAAGGCCAAGCAACCCGTCCCGCTGCTAAGAGGGGATTCTCATCCACCAATCCATGCGAGCTGCGCCCTAACAAAGCAAAGATAACAAAGACGAGCGTATCACCACCAAGCAGGATGACAAGCCGCGACCACGATCCTGTAGCGACCTGACGATTGGTTGTTGCCATAGTTGATCATTCCTTATCTTAAAGTTGGCGACTCTCGAATCATTATTCGTACCGAAGAGTCTTAGCGGATGTAGACCACATCCATTCCTCAAACTTTAGCATCTTCGCGTTTGAAACCATTACCGCTTGAGCGCTTGCAATTCGCGCGCCAAGCCCTGCTGCTGCCAATTCGCCAAGCGCAACCGCAACGCGAGCGCGCTCGCGATATTCCACAACACTGCGTTCCCCAAGGCCGGATCATCCTCGGACAGCGCGCGCAACCGCTCGCGGCGCAACGCCAAGATTGTGACTCCGTCTTCACCGGCACGCAAATCCGCACTCCGCCGACCACCGTCGAGCAATGACATCTCGCCGGTAATTTGGCCCACCACCACCGTTGTGAGCAGGCGCTGGCTACCCGGATCATCATCGATTGGCGGGCTCCAAACCTCTAAGGAGCCATCCTGCACGAGGTAGAGATCGGTCGATTCTTGATTCGTGCGGTCAACCAACGCGCCGGGCGGGTAGCGCCGCCGTTCGAGGTGCGCCGCCAGCCGGGTACGTTGGGCAAGGTTAAGGCCGTTCCCGATCTGGGAATTAGCCAAAAATTCAGCCACCTGCGCTGTCACTTCCGCCGGCTGCACCAAGACATCCGGTTGGCTGACCAGCGAGGGCAAGCCGAGGTAACTGGCGATATAGCGCATCGTTACCTCTGGCGTCTCGAAATGTGGCCAGTGCCCAGCTTTCGGCACAATCCGCAGATCGGCGTTGCGCCATTCATCGGCGACGACGCCAGCATCGCGGAGTGGTACGGTGTTATCTTCCGCCCCCCAAATCACCAACGCCGGGGTCTCAAGCTCGCGCAAACGACCACTGAGATCTTGATTGCGCATCGCAACAAAACATTCCGCCCGTACTCGCCCTTGCCCCGGCCGCCGTGCATCAGCGCGCAACCGTAGATAATCGGCCTCGCTGATCGCCGACCGTTCGGCGAATGAGGCCGGTTTCATCAGGCTATCGGTCACGTACAGCATCGATGGTTCGAGCACTGAGAGCAACCGGCTAAAGAACGGGAAGCGCTCGATCATCGTGATTGGTGAGACGAACGTATTAATCCAGAACGATAGCCGACCCGAAATAGTCGGGCAGAGCAACACCATGCGATCAATTAATTGCGGGATTTGCAGCGCCAGCGTTGCGCTGATCATGCCTCCCATCGAGTGGCCGACCAGTACGGCTGGATGTTCGCTCAGACCGGTGATCAGGCGGCCAACAATCTGCGCATAGCGCCCAATCGTCGCTCGTTCGCGCAGCGGCGGCGACTCGCCGTAGCCGGGCAGATCGATCGCGACGCAGCGAAAGCGCCGGCTGAGCAGAGGAATGAGCGGCGACATCGCAAACGACGAACTCGACCAACCGTGGATGAGAACCGCGAGTTGGGCGTGGCGCGGCCCTGCATCAAGCGCATAAATCTTCGCACCATCAATAGAAAAGATTTCCATCGAACTACCCGTGGTGTGCCACCGGTCTTGTATGGTATCATATCAGTATACGACTAATCGCGTCTATAGCACATTGTGCCTGATTGCAGGCAAATTGCGCATTACAGAACGTTTGCGAATGAACGAAGTACCTCATTCCTATCCTGCCCCGCCCCTCTACATCGTCTCCGGTGGCGCCGGCGCGGTCGGTGAACAGGTGGCGCGCTTGACGCTCTCGCAGTTTGAGGGGGCGGAAGTGCCGTTAATCATTGTGCCAAATGTGCGTGAACCGGAACAGATTGCCGAAGTCGTCGTCCAAGCCGCACAGCAGAACGGCACCATCTTGCACACGTTGATGGAACCAACCCTGCGCCGTGAATTAATGCGACTAGCACGCGAGATGGGAGTCGCCGAGATTGATCTGGTCGGGAGCGTTTTGTCGCGCTTGGCCACAGTATTGCAAAAAGAGCCGCTCGGCAAGCCGGGATTGTATCAAGCCCGCCGTTCGACCTATTTCGAACGGCTGGAAGCGATTGAGTACACCGTTGCCCATGACGATGGCAACAAACCGCGCGAGCTGAGCCACGCCGATATTGTGCTGGTTGGTGTTTCTCGGGTTGGCAAGACGCCGCTGAGTATGTACCTCGCGGTCTTGGGCTGGAAGGTAGCCAATGTGCCGCTCGTGCGGGAAGTTCCCTTACCCAATGATCTGTTTCGGGTTGATCCCCGGCGCGTCATCGGTCTGATTGTCGATGCCGAACAGATCGCCGCTCGCCGGCGTTGGCGCCAGCGGCGGATGGGCATTAATCTGGGTGGCAGCTATACTAACCTTGACGCCGCGATCGATGAGGTGGAATGGGCGCGCCGGATCTTCCGCCAACACGGTTGGACGGCGCTCAATGTGACCGATAAGTCGATCGAAGAAAGCGCCGATGAGATTATTGCCCTGATTTCGCGCCGGTTTAGTACGCCGGGGTAGGGTTAACAGCAGATGTGTGAAGCAGGTCAATTGCTTTTGACAGTTGCGAGACGGCGCAGTATAGTTGCGTTATCTATCATTGTTTGCGGTCATGTTAGCTTCATACAATGATGTGCGATGGGGCCAATGAATTGCAAGTTTATGCCTATGCGCTCAGTGCCGGCAGCGACCGGTCGGTTCACCGTGTCCAATCGTGATCATTCTCGCCGTTAGCGCATTCTCTCGCGCTAAGGTGCATAACAGCATTGTCTCAAGCCACCTTGTTCAAGGAGGAAACGGGTTATGTCCAAGAAGTGGGTTTACCTCTTCCGCGAAGGAAATGCCTCGATGCGTGATCTCCTTGGCGGAAAGGGAGCGGGTGTGGCCGAGATGACACGCACCGGCGTACCGGTGCCGCCCGGGTTTACGATCACCACTGAAGCCTGTAACGCCTATTACGAAAGTGGTCAGCAATTCCCAGCAGGGATGTGGGAGCAAGTGCTGGCAGGGCTGAAGGATATCGAAGCCCAAACCGGCAAGACCTTCGGCGATCCGAATAATCCGCTGCTCGTGTCGGTACGTTCGGGTGCAAAGTTCTCGATGCCCGGCATGATGGATACGGTGCTCAACCTTGGCCTCAACAAGCAGACGCTTGAAGGGTTGGCCCGCCTGACCGATAATCCCCGGTTCGCCGCTGACGCTTACCGCCGTTTTGTGCAACTGTTCGGCAAGATTGTACTTGGTGTTGATGGCGATCGCTTCGAGCACGAGATGGACGAAGCGAAGGGCCATGGCCAACGCCAAGACACTGACTTGACCACCGAGGAATTGCTCGCGCTGGCCGAGAAGTTCAAGGCAATTATTAAGGAAGATGTAGGGGTTGAGTTTCCCGAAGACCCCTTCGATCAGTTGCGCGAGGCGATTGCCGCCGTCTTCCGTTCGTGGAATGGGAAGCGCGCAGTTGATTATCGCCGTGTGAACAAGATTCCCGATAATCTCGGCACTGCCGTCAACGTGCAGGCGATGGTCTTCGGCAATATGGGCAACGACTCGGCCACCGGCGTGGCCTTTACCCGCAACCCAAGCACCGGCGATCCCGAAATTTTCGGCGAATATCTGGTCAATGCCCAAGGTGAAGATGTGGTGGCCGGCATTCGCACACCCCAACCGATCAGTAAACTTGCCGAAGAGATGCCCGAAGTCTACGCCCAATTCCACGAGATTGCCAAGCAGCTCGAACGGCACTACAAAGACATGCAAGATGTCGAGTTCACCATCGAGCGCGGCAAGTTGTGGATGTTGCAGACCCGCACTGGCAAGCGCACCGGCGCGGCAGCAGTTAAGATCGCGGTTGACATGGTGCGCGAAGGTCTGATCGATAAGGCGACGGCGGTGCAACGGGTTGACCCGCACGCGCTTGACCAGTTGCTTCACCCGATGATCGACCCCGAAGCGCGCAAGCAAGCCCAACCTCTCACCACTGGCCTGCCCGCTTCGCCCGGCGCTGCCTCTGGCAAGGCGGTCTTTGACCCCGACGAGGCCGAAGAGCTAGCCAAAACCGGCGAGAAGGTGATTCTGGTGCGGGTCGAGACCGCTCCCGAAGACTTCCACGGTATGGTGGCGGCGCAGGCAATTTTGACCGCCCGTGGCGGGATGACGTGCGTTGCGCCTGAGACGCGCATCTTGACCGATCGTGGTTTGTTGACGGCTGAAGCAGCGTTTGCCTTGATCGAGCAGGGTGCCGCGCCGCGCATTCTCACCTTCGACAGCCGCACTCTGCGCCCGGTGTGGCGGCGGATCATCGCCGCCGGACGCCGCCCGGCTGAGGTCATTCCGATCACACTCTCGCAAACGGGCCGCGCTGACGATAACCAACTGCGCTTGACCGCCGATCACAAGATGTATGTGATCCACAATCGCCAGTTGATGAAGAAGCGCCTTGACGCCGTGTTGGCCGATGAGGATTTCGTGACCGTTGTCGATCAGATCCCGGCGCTCAGCGAGACAGCCACAAGCCCGGCATTGGCCTATGTCGCCGGTGCAATCCTCTCGGATGGTTCGATCAATTTACGCGACACCAAAGGCTTGGTTACGTTCGTGCAGAAGGCGACGCCGGAAAAAGCCGATTTCATCGCTGCGGTTGAGCGCCGCTTCGAGGAAGCGTTTGGCGTGCCGTTTACCTATCTGCACGAGCGTACCTCGCATAGTGAGATGGATGGCCGCGTCATTCGCGGCACGGTCGAAGATCGCATCAGCTTCCGCCGTGAACCGGCTGCCCGCCTTGCTGAGATCCGCGATCATCTGGTTGAGTGGGTGCTGAGCCTCGACCGCACCGCTTTGCTCCACTTCCTTGCCGGCTTTGTCGATGGCGACGGTACCTATGCTGAGGAGTCGAGTCCGGTGCGCTTGCAGATTAGCGTATCGAGCAGCAAGCGCGATCTGCTTGACGGATTGGCGCTGGCCTGTCTGCGGTTGGGCATCGTGCCACAAATTGTCAACAACCGCGAGCATTATCTCCTCCAGATCACCGAGCAGGTAGAGGAGATTCTGGCCTTCACCGAACGGGTGCATGCCGAGCTGCCGCCACGCCGTTACGAGAATAAGTGCTTGAGCATGCGGGCCATGTTCGCCGATGTGCAAGACTCGGTGAATTATATGGGCCGGGTGCGTGAGGCGGTGAAGCGCAACATTATGTTTGGGGTTGAGAAGATCCGGCGCGATCTGTTGCCGCTCTGCACCGGTGCTGTTGCCCGCGAAGTGGCGGCGCTGCTCGACGCACCGCTGCGCTCGTTCCGCGCGCGTGCAGTTGGCGCTGCCGAATCAACGCTGGTCTACAACTTCGAGGTTGATGCCGCCGATGAGCTCGATAAGAACTATATCGTCTTCTCAAGCCGGATGACGCCGGTGCTGATCTCGAACTCTCATGCCGCCGTCGTTGCGCGCGGTATGGGCAAGCCCTGCGTGGCCGGCGCTGGCGATCTGCGCATTAGCTATGCTGACCAACTGATGACGGTCAATGGCACGACGATCCGCAAGGGTGATTGGATCACGCTTGATGGCGGCAGCGGCGAGGTCTTCGCCGGTCAAATGCCGACGGTTGAACCGGAATTGTCTGGTGATTTCGCCACGCTGATGGAATGGGCTGATGAGTTCCGCAAGCTTGGCGTGCGCGCAAACGCCGACATTCCCCGCGACGCCCGGGTAGCCCGCCAGTTTGGCGCGGAAGGCATCGGTCTCTGCCGCACCGAGCACATGTTCTTTGAAGGTGACCGAATCGATGCCATGCGCGAGATGATCCTCGCCGATACCGTCGAAGAGCGGCGCGCCGCGCTGGCCAAGATCGAGCCGCTCCAGCAGGGTGACTTTGAGGGCTTGTTCCGCGAGATGGCCGGACTGCCGGTGACGATCCGTACTCTCGATCCACCACTGCATGAGTTCTTGCCCCACGACGACCACGAGATCGAGGCGCTCGCCGCCAAGCTCGGCGTCGATCCGCACAAGGTCAAGGCGCGGGTCGAGAGCTTGCGCGAAGCGAACCCGATGCTCGGCTTCCGCGGTTGCCGGTTGGGCATCCTCTACCCCGAAATCACCGAGATGCAGGCTCGCGCTATCTTCAAGGCCGCGGTCAAGGTGAAGTCTGAGGGCATCGATGTCTATCCTGAAGTGATGATCCCGCTGGTCGGCTTTATCAGTGAGCTGAAGCTGCAAGAAGAGATCGTCCGGCGGGTAGCCGCCGAGGTCTTCGCCGAAAGCGGTATCGAAGTGCCGTATCTCGTCGGCACGATGATCGAGCTACCGCGCGCGGCGCTCGTCGCCGATGAGATTGCACAGGTGGCCGAGTTCTTCAGCTTCGGCACCAATGACCTCACCCAAACCACGCTAGGTCTCTCACGCGACGACTCGGGGCGCTTCTTGCCGGCCTACGTCGAGAAGAAGCTCATTCCCGACGATCCGTTCCAAACCATCGACCAGCGTGGTGTCGGCCAGTTGGTGCAGATTGGCACCGAGCGCGGGCGCTCAACCCGCTCGAACCTGAAGGTCGGCATTTGCGGCGAGCACGGCGGCGATCCGGCCAGTATCGAGTTCTTCCATCGCGTCGGTCTCAACTACGTCAGTTGTTCGCCGTATCGCGTGCCGATCGCGCGCCTCGCCGCAGCACAAGCGGCGCTCGGCGAAGCTAAGCGCGATAAGTAACCGCTAGCCGTTCGTCGCGATCTTGTAACCAACAGTGGAGACGGTGCGATGCACCGTCTCTCTTTGTCTCGGTATAATGCAAGGCAATAACGAGACCTATGAACGACGTTGACTTGCAACGTCGCTCATAAAGCCAGTGAAATCACCAGTAACGGTCTGAAATCACACGTACTGCATACGTTCCGGCTCCGGTGGATGCGGGTCTGCGACCCGCATTATCGTAGGTGTGACCCTGATTGCGGCGCGTCACTATCCTGCTTACCGGTACAATCTTGATAGAGATGATGAGGTCGCTGATGCCGCCATTGCCAATCGTTGCCACTCTCCTCCACCGCGCTGCTACTGAACCTGAGCATCCGTGCCTGATCGCTGCCGGGCAAACGTTCACATACACAGCGCTGGCCAGCGCAACTGCCGGCTGGGCAACGCGATTGCAGGCACTCGGTCTGGCCCGTGGCGATCGGGTGGCGCTCGCACTCCCCAATACCCCGGCATTCATTGCCGCCTACTTCGGCGCCCAATTGGCCGGCGCAGCAGTGGTGCTAGTCAACCCACAGTACCGCCATGCCGAACTGAGCCATTTGTTGGCCGACTCTGAACCGGCGATTGTGGTGGCGACCGACGAGAATGAGGCCTTGTTGCGCGAGGCGATGCCAGCAACGCCAGCCCGCCTAATCAAACCCGACACCACCGTCTTCGGCGCACCGCCAGCCGATTTCACCGCCTGCCTGCCACCTGACCCCGCTGAGATGGCATTGATCGCCTATACCTCAGGTACCACCGGGCGCGCGAAGGGGGCCGTGCATACCCACGCCAGTCTTGCCGCTAACTGCGACGCGATTATCACTGCATGGCACTGGACTGCCGCCGATCGCTTGCTGTTAATGCTACCGCTTTTTCATGTGCATGGGTTAGGCGTCGGCGTGCATGGTACGATCCGCAGCGGGGCCAGTCTCGAATTGCATCCCCGATTTGATGCTGAAGTGGCATTGCAACGACTGGCCGATCCGGCAATTACGCTCTTTTTTGGCGTGCCGACGATGTATGTGCGATTGGTCGAAGCGGCGCGCCAGCATGGTGTGCCGCCGCATCACGTGCGGCTCTTTGTATCGGGGTCAGCCCCGCTCAGCCCACAAACCTTTGCCGATTTTGCCGCGCTCTTCGGCCAGTCTATCCTCGAACGGTACGGTATGACCGAGACCGGCATGAACCTGACTAATCCCTACAACGGCGAACGACGGCCCGGCAGCGTTGGTATGCCATTCCCCGGCCAAGAGGCGCGCATTGTCGATCGCGACACCCGCCAGCCGTTACCGGTTGGGCAGATTGGCGAGATTCAAGTACGTGGGCCGCACCTCTTCCAAGGCTACTGGCGCAACCCGGTAGCAACGGCGGCAGCCTTTACTGCTGACGGTTGGTTCAACACCGGTGATCTCGGTTTCGTTGATGCCGATGGCTACTTCCACATCACCGGACGCAGCCGCGACTTGATTATCAGCGGCGGCTACAACATCTATCCCCGCGAAGTCGAGGAGGTGTTAGCGCAGCATCCCGCCGTGGCCGAATGCGCGGTGTATGGTCAACCCGATCCCGATCTCGGCGAAGTGCCGGTTGCTGCGGTCGTCATCCGTCCATACCCACCGGTAACCGCTACCGAGTTGATCGACCATTGCCGCGCCAATCTCGCCGCCTACAAACGCCCGCGCGCGATTCGCTTTGTTTCGGCATTGCCTCGCAATGCGCTCGGCAAAGTGCAACGCCACTTGCTGGCAACTGATCCACCCGTCGCCGGGGAAGGGCTATGAGCGATCTCGACGACTACGAAGGCGATCCGGAACTTGACCGTGAACGCCTGAGCGAATTAGTGACCGATCAGCTCGAAGAGCTGGCGCGCGCTATCCACTCGCGTGACCAACTCGTGCGGGCGCGCGCCGCCAGCCGGTTGGTGAGACTGGACGTTGATCCGGAACTAGCATTGCCGGCGCTTAACCATCGCCGGGCGATAGTGCGCGAAGTCGCAGCAGAAGCAATTGGCTACAGCAGTAAACCGCTGAATGCAACGGTCATCGATGCGCTACTGGCCGCTATTGATGATCCCAAACCATTTGTGGCCGCTGCTGCAATTCGCACGTTAGGCCGGCGTCAGATTAGTGTGGCCCGCGCTCAGATCTCGGCCTGTCTCGATGACCCCGAACCGCCAATTGTGGCGGCGGCGATCGTTGCACTCGCCCGTCTTGGCGACACCACGCTCGCGGTGGCGCTGCCCAACTTTCTCAACAGCCCGCATCTCACCATCCGCATCGCCGCCGCCGAAGCCGCCGGCATCCTCCACGCCCCGGCAGCAGTGCCCGGCTTACTCTGTTTGTTGGAAGATTGCATTACCGCGTGGCACGACGCCCAACCGCGCATTCCCAGCCGGGCTGCCAGCGTGGCAATGCAAGCGCTGGCCCGCTTGCGCGCGCGCACCGCCGTGCCGCTGCTGGTCGAGATCGCCCGTTATATCGTTGGCCTGCGCACGTTAGCAGTGCGCACCCTCATCCAACTCCAAGCGGTGGAAGCAGCGCCAGCCATCGCCCCGCTGCTCAATGAAGATGGTAGCCACCTCTTACACGAGGTCATTCGCCTCTTACACATGGCAAACTACCGCGCTGCACTCCCCGAATTGCGGGCATTGCTGCAACGCTCGGCGTCCAACCGCCGGTCATTACTCATGAAAGTGATGCAGGTTTTGACGGAATGGCATGATCGGGAAAGTCTGCCGCTGATTGCGCAGATTGCCGAGAGCGATCCGAGCGCCGAGCTGCGCAGCTACGCTGCCCACTGTGCAGCAACCCTCGCCGTATGCACCCCTCCATCGCCGGCGCACGATATCGAATTGCCACAAGAACTCACTTTGCCGCCATCGTGCCACGAACGCTTGCAACAACGCCGACAACGCATGGCGAGTTTTACCGCCACCAGCGTAGTAGAAGGAGTCGTCTTGCGCGTGCTCAGCTACGGCGCAGTCATTGATCTCGGCGGGGTCGAGGGGTTTGTTCATGTGCGCGATATCGACTGGGGCTGGATTAGCGATGCGCGTACTGCCCTTCACCCCGGCCAAACGGTGCGGGCTGCCGTCACCGGCATCGATGAGACGCGGATGCGCGTCAACCTGAGTATCCGGCGGCTCACGCCCGATCCGTGGTCTCATATCACTCAACAGCTTGCCGTGGGGATGCACATCAACGGCACAGTCTCCGGAATCACCGGTTTTGGTGTCTTTATTGAGGTCTTCCCCGGTGTGCAGGGGTTGGCCCATACCAGCCAGATTCCACCCGATCCGCGACCGTTGCGCGAACGATTTCCGCTTGGCTGCCGTGTCAGCGCCACGATTCTGAACATTGATCCCGATCGGCGACGGATCGCGCTGCGATTGCACGAAGGATTGCAACAAAAAGCCGCACATCAGTGATGTGCGGTAGTAGTGGTGGGGACGATGGGAGTTGAACCCACACGCCTTGCGGCACATGATCCTAAGTCATGCGCGTCTGCCATTCCGCCACGTCCCCGCTGGCGAGTATAGCACGAGATGGCGCTGCCGGCAAGTGGTTGCCGGGCAGGCTCGTGACATGATATACTAAAGCAGTTAATGTGGAATAACCTTGAATGACGCCCCCTCCGCCGCGTAGCACCGTCGTCGCGGTATCGACAGCCAGCAGGAGCCGCCATGAAAGCCGTTGTGATGGCCGGCGGCGAGGGCACTCGCCTGCGACCGCTCACGATTAATCGCCCGAAGCCGATGGTATCGCTGGTCGATCGACCGGTGATGCAACATATTATTGAGTTGCTCAAACTGCACGGGATTACTGACATTATCATTACGGTGCAGTATCTCGCCAACGTGATCCAAGATTATTACGGCGACGGCAGCGCCTACGGCGTGAATATTACCTACTCACTCGAAGAGGTGCCGCTTGGTACTGCCGGCAGCGTCAAGAATGCCGAACATCTGCTGACCGAGCCGTTCCTCGTCATTTCAGGTGATGCGCTGACCGATTTCAACCTGACTCAAATCATTGAGCATCATATTGCCTCTGGCGCCACCGCAACCGTCACTCTGACTCGCGTCGCCAACCCGCTTGACTACGGTGTCATCATTACTGACGAGCAAGGGCGTATTCGCCAATTGCTTGAAAAGCCGAGCTGGGGCGAGGTCTTTTCTGATACGGTCAACACCGGTATCTACGTCTTCAACCCCGACATCTTTAGTTACATCGAACGCGGTCGCGTCACCGACTGGTCGAAAGATGTCTTTCCGCGCATGCTCCACCGCGGCGACCGGCTGTACGGCTATATCGCCAATGGCTACTGGACGGATGTGGGTACGATTGAAGCGTATATGCGCGCCTGCGGCGATTATCTGTCGGGCAAGGTTAATCTGCCGCGGATCGGCCACAACATCGGCGGTGATGTCTGGGTTGACCGCGACGCCGAAATTGCGCCTGACGCTCAATTGCACGGGCCGATCTATCTTGGCCATGGAGCCAAGATTAAGGGTGGCGTGATCATTCACGGGCCATCGGTGATTCGTGATTATACGATCGTCGACTCGCGGGCAAACATCGATCGCTCGATCATTTGGCGCAATTCGTACATCGGCGAACGGGCAGAACTGCGCGGCGCCATCGTGTTGCGCCAGTGCAATATTCGCTCGCGCGCGATGATCTTCGAGGGAGCCGTGATTGGCGATGGAGTGCAGATCGGCGCCGGCGCGGTCGTGCAGCCCAATGTCAAGATTTGGCCTTCCAAAGAGGTTGATGAAGGGGCAACTGTCACCTCGAGCATCATCTGGGGCAGTCAAGGCCGGCGCGTACTGTTTGGCCGTTATGGCATCACTGGGTTGGTCAATATCGAGATCACCCCTGAGATGTGCGCCCGGCTTGGGGCAGCCTACGGCGCAACCTTGCCCCGCGGCGCAACCGTCACGATCAACCGCGATGCGCACTTTACGCCCCGCATGCTCAAACGGGCAATCATCGCCGGTTTGCCTTCGGCTGGGGTCAATGTCTGCGATCTGCGCAATGTGCCTATCCCGCTCGCCCGCTACTACACCCATGCCAGCGGCGCTGCCGGCGGCGTGCATGTGCGGATCTCACCGTTTGATAATCGCGTCGCCGAGATTAAGTTTTTCAACCATCTTGGACTGGATATCAACAGCGCCACCGAACGCAAGATCGAGAGCACCTTCTTCCGCGAAGATTACCGGCGCGCCTACCTCGATGAGATTGGCCGTATCTTCTACGGCGAAGATGTTGAAGAGCGCTACCGCACCGCCTTTATGCGCGCGCTCGGCCAAGAGGCTGCATTTGGCAAAGGCTTTCCGATCGTCATCGATTACGCGAACACCAGCACCAGCACGGTGATGACTGAGATTTTACGTCGCATGCGGGCTGACGCGGTTGAGCTGAACGTGAATCTCGATGAGCGGATGGTGTTTCAGACGAGCGCCGATTTTGAAGCGGCTATGACCCGGCTTACCAAGATTACACCGGTCGTCGGCGCGCAATTCGGCGTGCGCCTTGACCCCGGCGGCGAGAAGATTTTTCTGATCGATGATCGCGGCCAGCGGCTGCATGGGTTGCGCGCACTGGCTGCTATGACTGCGCTGGCGATGCGCGCCCACGGCGGCGGCATTGTGGCGGTACCGGTCACCGCGCCGCGCGCTTTCGAGCAGATTGCCGCTCGTTATGGCGGCAGCATCATTCGCACCCGCGCGAACCTCGGCGCGCTCATGAATTTGGCCGCTGAACGACCCGATCTGTTGTTGCTCGGTGATGGCACCGGCAACTATATTTTCCCCCACTTCTACCCCGTTGCTGATGGAATGTTCGCTATTGCCCACCTGATGGAACTACTCACGCTAAATCAAACCACCCTCAGCGAAGTGCTGGCCGATTTGCCGCCTTATTACCTCTGGCAGACGCGCGTCCCCTGCCGCTGGGAGAGCAAAGGCAAGGTGATGCGCATTCTCAACCAGCAGTACCACGAACGCCACGGCGAGCAGATCGATGGCATCAAGATTGAGTTGGGGCAGGAATGGGTGCTGATTTTACCCGATCCCGACGGGCCATTCTTCCATGTCATCGCCGAAGGCAGCAGCGAAGAGCATGCCCGGGTCTTGACTGATAAGTACGCTGGTTTGGTGACGAGTTTACAGTAATGCCGATCGATTGACCGCTGGCTTGGCCGTATGCGAGGAGGGTGCGATGTCTATCCGCTCAAGGAACAATGATCCGCTTTACGATGCGATCGAGACAACTACGATTCGGATTGGCCGGTTTGGGTACGGTCTCTTGCGGCTGCCGCTTAGCTTGCTGCCATCACAAAGCCGCACCCACATGGAACGCGCGCTCTATGAGCTGAGTCACGGCTTTGCTAGCCTGCCCGGTGATTTCGCCCGTATCGCCGAACACGAGATTAAGCGCTGGATTGATGAGACGCCGCCGGCTCGCCGCCGCCAACCGGAACCGGAACAGCATCTGACGGTGATAATCACGCCGGAAGAGGCGGTGGTTGAACCGGCTCCCTCCCAGCACCTTGCAGTGACGATTGCGCCAGTAGAAGCTAGAACTGAAACTGCTGCGCCAGCCGCCGAACAGTCGCAGCCAACGACTGACGAAGAACCCATCGAAGAAGATGTGGCTGAATTGTTGACCGATGAAGTGTCAGAGTCGATTATTGATATTGAACGGCTGGTGGCCGAACCGCCCAATGTAAGCATTACCTACATTGAGTATGATCCGCCCGGCAGCGATCTTGAGGGTGAATTTGTGGTGATTTCCAACGCTTCCCACGAACCAGTTGATCTTACGGGTTGGACGTTAATTGACGAAGGCGCGAAACACAGCTATACCTTCCCAGCCTTTGTCCTAGCCGGCGGTGCGGAAGTAACATTGTGGACGAAAGCTGGCGTCAACGATGCCAATAACCTCTATTGGGGATCGCACCGGCCAATTTGGAATAATACCGGCGATACTGCTATCTTGCGAGATGCAAATGGCAACTTGATTAGTCGTTATACCTATGCAGCCGGTGCATAATGTGGTTGTAGAGACGAAGGCGGGCGGTTCCCTTCACTCCTCTAGCGAGCGATACTTATGAGCGACGTGTCACTGGTTGGTCAGACCATCGGCCGGTTTGAGATTCTTTCGGAGTTGGGACGCGGCGGCATGGCGGTCGTCTATAAAGCGCGCCAGACTGATCTCGATCGGATTGTGGCGCTGAAGATTTTGCCGCCAAGCCTAACCAGCGATCAGAGCTATATCGCTCGCTTTCGCCAAGAGGCGCGCAGCGCGGCTCGGCTCGAGCATCCTCACATTATGCCGATTTATGAGGTCGGCGAGGTGGCCGGCTATCATTACATCGCGATGAAGTTTATTCAGGGGCGGACGCTCAAGCAGTTGCTTGAGCAAGAGGGCGCGTTGCCTATCACCCGCGCGGCGCAGATTTTAGCGCAGGTGGGCGAGGCGCTCGATTACGCTCATCGGCAAGGGATTATTCACCGCGATATTAAGCCCTCGAACGTGATGATTACCGATGACGGCTGGATCTACCTCACCGACTTCGGTTTAGCGCGTGGTACCGGCAGCAGCGCCGGCGGTTTGACGATGGCCGGAACGGTCATGGGCACGCCCGAATATATGTCGCCCGAACAGGCGCAGGGGTTGCCGAATGTGGGGCCGGCCACCGATATTTACGCGCTAGGGGTGATGCTTTACGAACTATTGACCGGGGCTTTTCCCTTCAAAGCTGAAACACCGATGGCGATGCTGGCCGCGCGCCTTGTGCATGCGCCGATTCCGCCCCGCGACGTGCGCGGCGATTTGCCGCCCGCAGTCGAAGATGTGATTATGCGCGCGCTGGCCCGTAAGCCGGAAGCGCGGTTTGCTTCGGCAGCCGAAATGGTTGCGGCGCTACGGCAAGCGGTTGGGATGAGTGAGAATGAACTGAGCCGCCCGCTGACGCCGCAGCGGGGAATGCCGGCAGCAGCGAGCGACGCGCCCAATTGGCTTAGCCCTGCGCAAGCAGGTCCCCCCCCGCCCGCCTACGGCACACCGCCTACCCCCTCGCCGGTGTATGTGCAGGCGCCGGTCGCGCAACCGTACAGCGTGGCCCCCACCGTTCCAGCCAACCCGCTGAATGCGCCAACGGTACCTGCCCCAGCAACCCGCAAAGGCGCGCCGGTTGGGATCATCGCGGGTGTCATTATCGTGCTGCTGCTCATCGGCGGTGGTATCGCCGCGTTTGTCTTTTCTCGCCCTGCCGAACCGGAACCAGTTGCCAGCAAAGCCGAACCACTGATTGCCGATGGCGACGTGGCACTGGCCCGTACCGGCGGCTTAACCGATGCCATCAGCGCGTATCGCTCGGCGATTGCCGCTGACACCAACAATATGACCGCCCATGCCCGGCTGGCCGGCGCTTTATTGGCGCAGGGCAGATGGGAAGATGCAATAGCTGCTACCGAGCCATTGTTGGCTGCACGCAACCCCCAAGCGCAGGCGCTTGGGTATAGCATCAGCGGCTATGCTTACTTCCAGCTCGGTGATATAGTGAACGCGCGCATCTCCGGAGCAGAAGCGATTGCCACCGACGATTCGGTCGCGCTTGGCTATGCGTTATACGCAGCGGCGCTGGCTTCCAATGCTGAAAACAGCCGCGATAATAGCCTCATGAACGACGCATTTACTGCGATCGGCAATGCGGAAGACCGGCTCAACGCCGCCGATCCGCTCAACCGCGCATTTGCCCGAGCTTTGATCGGCTGGGCCTTCGGACAGGATTTTCGTTTGCGTAACGACCCGAATGTGCTTGAGCAAGCGATTACGAGCCTTGAAGCGGCGATTGATAGCTATCCGACCTTGGCCTTCTTTCACTACGAACTCGGTGCCATCTATCTGGCCGCCAACGACGATACCGAATCCGCGCGCGCTGAATTCAACAGCGCCCTTGAACTCGACCCCAACTTCAGCCCAGCCCAAGCTGGCCTTGGCTGGGTTGCCTATCTTGATGGCCGCACTCGCGAGGCGCGCCAAGCCTTCAATGAGGCCCTCCAACTTAATCCTAACGAAAGCCTTGCCCTGCTTGGTCTAGGACGGCTGGCTTTGGACGATAACCAGTGGGATGAAGCGATTAACTACTTCCAACAAGCGATTGACAGCAATCCCCGTTCGGCGACGGCTTACGGGTATCTGGGTGAGGCCAAGTTGTTCACCGGCTTTAACAGCACTGATCAAGTCACCCAAGACACTTTCTATCAAGAGGCGGAAGAGGCGTACCGCCAATCAATCAGGCTCGATGACTATTTCGTATTGGCACATAACGGGTTGGGGTGGGTTTTGCAGTACCAAGAGCGGTACAGTGAGTCGATCGAGGCGTTTGAACGTGCCCGCCAAATCGACAATCAGGAAGAAGAGATCTTCAATGGTCTCGGCTGGAGTCTCTTTCTCAGCAATCGCTATGTAGAAGCGGAACCCATGTTTAAGCGAGCGGTTGAGCTTGATCCAACTTACGCCAGCGCCTATTTTGGGTTAGGGCGTTCGTATGAAGAGCAAGGCCGGCGCGCAGAGGCGTTAGCGGCATTCCAAGCGACCAAACGCCTCAACCCGAACTATCGTGGCATTGATGAAGCGATTGCACGCGTATCAAATTAACGGATAAACGTGACAGCACTAACAATTCTCTTGATCGGCCCGCCCGGTGCAGGCAAAACGACCATCGCCACCCAATTGGCACGCGAGACCGGGATGGCAATGATTGCCACCGGCCAGCAATTGCGCGCCGAGATCCGGGCGCAGACTCCCATCGGCCAACAGATTGGGGCGCTGCTCGAACAAGGGCAATTGGTACCTGACTCGCTGATGGCCGAGCTGATGCGCTCGTGGCTGCACGCGATTCCGCCCTCGCAACCCTGTCTGCTTGATGGGTATCCGCGCAGTGTGGCCCAAGCGCAGATGCTCGAAGTGCTGCTGGCCGAACAGGGCCGGCAAGTCGATGCCGTGATGGTGCTCGATCTCAGCGAAGCGACGATCATTCATCGCCTCAGTGGTCGCCGCGTCTGCCGCAGTCCCGATGGAGGCGATGTGACGTTGCATATCGATGATGCCGAGACCGTTGCTCAATGTGTGGCCCGCGGCGGTGTATTGCTACAACGTGACGACGATCAACCTGAAGTCATTCGCGCCCGCCTCCAGCTCTACGAGCAAGCGACTGCTCCTGTGCTTGATTTCTACATTGCGCGCGGGTTAGTGCATCACATCAATGCCGAACAGCCGCTGCCAGCAATCGTAGCGGCAATCCGCGCGGCCTTGCAACTTTGAGCTTCCCCAACCCAGCGACGCAGCATCACCTCGCGCTATGCTACAATAGCGGCAACAGGCGTGCATAGGAGGAGGTTCAACGATGAACGGGCATGTGGCGCTGATTACCGGTGCAGCGAGCGGGATTGGCTTGGCCTGCGCGGAACGGTTTGTCGCCGATGGCTATCGGGTCGTAATCGTTGATTTGCCCGGCCCAGCCGGTGAGGCTGTCGCCGAACGGCTCGGCGGTATCTTTGTGGGGGTCGATCTCGCAACGCAGGCCGGCTGCCGGCAAGCGGTTGACGCGGCGCTCAATACGTATGGCCGAGTGGATGCGCTGATCAACAATGCCGGCTTCCAACACATTGATCCGATCGAAGACTTCCCTGAAGATCGGTGGGAGACGATGATCGCGGTGATGTTAACCGCCCCCTTCCGTCTCACGAAATATGTCTGGCCGAGCATGAAGGCCAATGGACGCGGGCGGATTGTGAATATCGGTTCGGTGCATAGCCTGCGCGCCTCGCCCTTCAAAAGTGCGTATATCTCGGCGAAGCATGGTTTACTCGGTTTAACCCGCACCGCGGCGCTGGAAGGCGGCCCCTACGGAATTACCGTTAATCTGATCGCGCCAGCCTACGTGCGCACGCCGCTGGTTGAGAAGCAGATCGCCGATCAAGCTCGTACCCGCGGCATTCCCGAAGATCAGGTCATCGAGAAGGTGATGCTCGAACCGGCAGCGATTAAGCGCCTCATCGAGCCATCTGAAGTTGCTGGCTTGGCGGCGTTCCTCTGCTCTGATGCTGCCGGTGCGATCACTGGGTCGGTGTACGAGATCGCTTTGGGTTGGACGGCACGGTAGGGGCGCGGTCGTAGGCGTTGCGCGGCAACGCCCCTACGACCGCACGGGTAGGCCTAACACGGCCCGTGCTTCGGCCACGTCATGGCGGATTTGGGTGACTAACTCATCAATACTGTTGAATTTACGTTCGTTGCGCAGCCGCATCAACAACTCAAGGCGCAGCCGTTGGTCGTAGAGGTCACCCTCCCAATCGAGCAAATACGCCTCAACCACCCGCCGCGTGCCATCAAACGTAGGGCGGACGCCGATGTTCGTTACTGCCGGCACAACCGCACCAGTGGCGAGATTGGCCCGGCAGGCGTAGACGCCATTGGCCGGCAGGGCAACATCAGGGCTGACCTGAACATTGGCGGTGGGGAAGCCGATCTGGCGTCCGCGCCCGTCGCCGCGAGTCACAATTCCGTGTAGCGCGAACGGGCGCCCCAACAAAGCGCCTGCGCCAGCGACATTGCCGGCCAGCACCAGCTCACGGATGCGCGACGAGCTAACCGGAATACCAGCGACGGTATATTTGCTGAGCGCGCCAACCGCAAATCCCATCTGACGACCGATCTCCATTAAGCGTGGAATATCACCCTCGCGCCCGCGCCCCATAGCAAAATCTTCGCCTACCCAGATCTCGCGTACCGGGAGCGCAGCGCAGATCTGCGCCATATATTCGGCGGCAGACAACCGGCGAATCTCTTCGGTAAAGGGGGCAATAATGAGCAGATCCGGTTCGAGCCGCCGAATCTGCTCGATCTTTTCATCGAGATCGCTCAGCAGTTGCAACGGCTGGCCGGGTTGCAATACCGCGCGCGGATGCGGTTCCCACGTCAGCACCGCACTGAGCATATCGAGCGCACACGCCCGTTCTACCGTGGTACGAATCAATTGTTGATGGCCGAGATGGACGCCATCGAAACGGCCAATGGTTAACACTGTCGCCCGGTTGGCCAAGCCGGGAATGAGGTCGCGGGCGATCTGCACAGGCTTTCTGCTCCGTTTCTATCCCTGATTGGCCAGCCGTTGCAATTCGGCCAGCCGGTTCAACGCTTCTAGCGGAGTCAATTCTTCAATCCGCAGCCTCCGTATGTACTCTACCACCGGATGCGGCGCGAGATCAAAGAACGAGAGCTGCATGCTCGTCGCTGGCGGGCGGGCCGGCGCTTCAGGGGCCGGTTCAGGCTGGTGCAGCGCTGGCGGTTCAGTCACGCCGTCTGGCTCTACATGGCTACGCGCCGCTGCCACCTCAACCGCCCGCCCTTCCAGCTCGGCCAGCAATTGGTTAGCGCGCCGGATCACACTCGCCGGAATACCAGCCAGCTCGGCGACATGGATACCATACGAGCGATCGGCGCCGCCACGGCGCAGTTCATGCAAAAAGACTACCCGCCCATCACGCTCGATCGCCGCCATGTGGTAGTTGCGGACGCGCGCCAACTCACCTTCGAGCGCCGTCAGCTCGTGGTAGTGGGTAGCGAACAACGTCCGGCAACCGAGCTGCGGGTCGTCGTGGATGTATTCCACCACGGCCCGCGCAATCGCCATGCCGTCGTAGGTGCTGGTGCCGCGACCGACTTCGTCGAGAATGATCAGCGAGCGTGGAGTGCTCTGCATGAGCAACGCGGCGGTTTCGGTCATCTCAACCATAAAGGTGCTTTGGCCGGTGGCGATGTCATCTTGCGCGCCAATGCGGGTGAAGATACGATCGACTAGTCCAATTTCAGCTTCATCAGCCGGAACAAACGAGCCGATCTGCGCCATGAGCGTGATTAAGGCCACTTGGCGCAAGAAGGTGCTCTTGCCGGCCATGTTGGGGCCGGTGATGATCAGAATCTGCACATTGTCGCCGTCAAGTTCGATGTCATTGCCGATAAACGGCTCGCTAAGGGTGCGCTCGACCACCGGATGGCGACCTTGCTTGATGCGCAACACCCGATCGGTACGCAGCGCCGGCTGCACATAGCGCCCACGCACCGCCGCTTCGGCCAGCGCTGCCAACGCATCGAGCCGCGCCACTGCCGCTGCCGTCGCTCGCAGCCGGTCAAGGTGTTGCTGGATCTCGTCGCACAGGCGCTGGAAGATATCTCGTTCGAGATCGACCAGTTTCAGGCGCGCATCGCTGAGCAGTCCCTCATAATATTTCAGCTCTTCGGTGACATATCGCTCGGCGTTGACCAGCGTCTGTTTGCGTTCGTAGTGAGATGGGATGAGCTTGGGATCAACCGCGCGCGAAATCTCGATATAGTAGCCAAAGACTTGGTTGTAGCTCACCTTGAGCGAACGAATACCGGTGCGCTCGCGCTCTTTGCTTTCTAAGCGGTCAATAAACTCTTGGGCATGGCGGCTCGCTTTGATCAACGCATCGAGGCGCTGGTCAAAACCGGGCCGGATCACCCGGCGCGGACGCTCACCACCTTCTTCGGCGGCGCGTAGATAGTTTGACGCGCCGAGCAGAGCCGGCGGGTCTTCATCAAGCGCCCGTTCAAGCAGATCGAGCACATCGCGACACAGATCGAACTCCGGCGCCGGTTCGCCGGCCATCTCTGGGGCAAGCAGATCGGGCAAGAGTGGTGCAACCGCTTGAGCCACAGCAGGCAGTTTACGCAACGCCACCCGCAACTGCACCATATCGCGCGGCGTTGCCACCGCAATCCCTTGCGCGATCCGGTTCAGCGCCCGCTCCATATCAGGCAGCTCGGTCAGCGCCGAACGCAGCTCAAGGCGAGCCATCGTCTCGAACACCAGCCGAGCCACGGCGTGTTGGCGCACCTGCAACGGTTCGAGCACGATCAACGGCTGGGTAATCCAGCGCCGCAACAGCCGCCCCCCCATCGCAGTGCAAGTCCGGTCGAGCACACCAATCAGCGAGGCTTTATTCCCCTGCCGCCCGCTGCTTTCGAGCAACTCAAGGTTGCGCCGTGTCTGCGGATCGAGCAACATATAGGCACCAGTATGGTAGAGCCGCAGATGGCGCAGTTGACTCACCCGCTGGCGCTGGGTCATCTGGGCGTACTGGATCAACGCGCCGGCGGCGCGCGTCGCCAAGGGCCGGTCATCAAGGCCGCATACCGCCAGCGAAGCCACCGCCAACTGCTCGAGCAACGCCTCAGCGGCGGTCGCCAACTCCCAGCGCCACGCTGGCCACTCGGTCACTTCGCCCTGCGTCCAACTCGCCGCGCTGGTACCGTCGAGCCGGCGTGCCACCCGCTCGTGAGGCAACAGCGCCTCGCGCTCTTCCTTGGTCAACGGGGCCAGATCTTGGCTGAGACGGGCTTGCACCGGGGTCAAATGCGGCAACCGCAACGTCTCGTCGTCCGGCACCAACACCTCGGCAGGCCGGAGACGGGCTAATTCGGCTTGCAACTGAATGAGCGCGCGGGCATCGGTAAACTCAGCCGCGGCAAACTCACCGGTTGAGAGATCGGCATACGCCAACCCCACCTTGTCCGCTTCGACAATCACCGCAGCCAGATAGTTGTTGGTGCGATCCGGCAACATCGCCGGATCGATCACCGTGCCCGGCGTAATAATCCGCACAATCGCCCGCTGCACCATCTTGCCGTTGCTTTCGAGCGGGGTCAACCCGGCAGCGTAGACGGAACGGGGCCGGGTATCGTTGCGCATCGCCTCGGTCTCACTCAACTGCTCGGCGATCGCCACTCGGTAGCCGCGCGCCACCAACTCGCTGACATAGCGATCGACGGCGTGGTAGGGCATCCCTGCCATCGGCGCATAGAGCTTCTGCTGATCTTTAGGGGCGCGCTTATCAACCGCGTACTCTTTGCGCGTCAACGTTACGTCAAGCAATTCCGCAATCAGCTTGGCGTCATCATCGAACGTCTCATAGAAATCGCCGAAGCGGAAAAGCAGGATGGCGTCAGCAGCCTCTTCTTTGAGTTTGCGATATTGGCGGTACCATGCATGCAGTTCGATTGCGGCCATGGGTTTCTTATCGTATTGCGGGAGCTTGCGCGTCATAGGGTGACGATCATTATCATCCGCGCTATGATAGCATATTCCGTGAGAATGCGAAGATCCTAGCTACGATGGTATCCGCTGTCCCATCTATTCTTCTTTGTATCATTGCGAGCCGCCGTCAGGCGGCGAAGCAATCCCCCACGAGCGCGGAAGCTATAATGTCAGCCGTGATGGCGAATGAAGACACATCAGCAATCCCCCGCGAGCGCGGGAGCTATGCCTGCACGCACTTCGCTCGGCTGAGCAGGAGATTGCAGCGGGGGATACGCGCCCTCGCAATGACCAATCACAGAGGAGTTGGCATTGCGGCAGTAGAACTGCCGCACTCCACAAACCCTAATACGCCAACAACTCGCGGGCGGCGGCAAGGATTTTGGCTGCGTTGGGCCGGTAAGCGTCTTCGAGCGGCGGACTGTAGGGCACCGGTGTGTCAGGGGCGGCTAGCCGGGTGATCGGCCCATCGAGATACTCGAAGGCCTGCTCGGCAATGATCGCGGCCACTTCAGCGCCGACGCCGCAGGTGCGATTAGCTTCATGCACGATCAGCACCTTGCCGGTCTTGCGCGCGGTAGCCAAAATTGCCGCTTCATCGATCGGCTTGAGCGTGCGCAAATCAAGCACCTCAATACTATGTCCCGCGCGTTCGAGTTCGTTTGCCGCGCTGAGCGCCTCTTGCACCATCGCGCCATAGGCGATGATGCTCAACTCTTCGCCGCTGCGCCGCACCGCCGCTTGTCCAATCGGTACCAACGCCTCACCTTCCGGCACCATCCCCTTCAGCGAGCGATAGAGATACTTGGTCTCGTAGTAGATGACCGGGTTGGGGTCGCGGATGGCGCTAAGCAGCAGGCCATAAGCGTCGGCAGGAGTAGCCGGCGCGACGACCTTGAGACCGGGGGTATGGACAAACCACGCTTCGTTGGATTGAGAATGGAACGGGCCGGCCCGCAGACCGCCGCCGCCGGGGGCGCGGATGGTGATCGGCACCGGCTGCCGCCAGCGAAAATGGTTAGTGGCGGCGAATTGCACAATTGCGTCGAAGCCGGTCGAGATAAAGTCAGCGAATTGCATCTCGACCACCGGCAAAAAGCCCTCGAACGACATGCCAATCGCAGCGTAAATCATCGCCAGCTCGGTCATCGGGGTATCGATCACCCGATCCTCGCCAAATTCCTCGATCAAGCCTTGCGTCACCTTAAACGCGCCGCCATAGACGCCGATATCTTCACCCATCACCAACACACGCCGGTCGCGCTGCATCTCGTAGCGCAAGGCAGCCCGGATCGCCTCCAGATAGGTTAGCTCGCGCGTCCCCTGCTCGCCGGCCAATACAGTTGTCGCTTTATGCAATCCTTGATCCCACGTCATGACTTCCTCCTGCCAGCGGGTTAGGCATAGACGCCATCGGTTACAGTTGCCGGGTCGGGGTACGGCGACGACTCGGCAAAGGCTTGCGCTTCATCAAGTTCAGCTTCAATCCGGGCCAGCAATGCGGCCAGCTTGGCGTCATCAAGCAAACCGCGCGCACGCAACTCAGACTCGATGCGGGCAATCGGATCACGCGCCTCCCACTCGGCCAGCAGCTCTTTGGGCACATAGGCCATATTATCGTGAATGGCATGGCCGCGCATGCGCATCGTCTTGCATTCAATAAAGGTTGGCCCGCCACCAGATCGCGCCCGCTCAACTGCCTCTTTCGTGACGTGGTACACTGCGGCAAAGTCGTTGCCATCCACAATCACCCCCGGCATATTGTAGCCAGCAGCGCGTTGCGCGATATGCTCAATCGCCATCTGGCGGCTGAGCGGGGTCGAATAGGCGTACTGGTTATTTTCGCAGATAATGACCATCGGCAATTTAAACACACTCGCCCAATTCATTGCCTCGTGGGCCAGCCCTTGTGAAGCGCTGCCATCGCCAAAAAAGCACATCGCCACCCGCGGCTCGCCTTTCAGCTTGATACCGTGGGCCACACCGGCAATCACGCCGGTCGAGGCGGGCAAATGGCTAATGAAGCCGATAATCCCCAAGCTCAGATCACCCATCCCGTGCAGATTGGCATCGCGCCCGCGGGTTACTCCCGTCTCACGGCCCAGCCACTGGGCCAAAATCCGGCGCGGGGTGAGGCCGCGCACGAGGTATGCGCCCAGATCACGGTGCATCGGTGCGATGATATCCTTGGGGCCGAGGCTCAACGCCGCCGCCACACTGAGGGCTTCGTGGCCGATCTGCGAAAAGTAACCGCCGACAATCTTGCTCTGTTTGTGAAGGAACGTGCCGCGATCATCAAGCGCGCGGGTCAAGCGCATCCAATAGTGGGCTTGTTGCAGTAATTCATCATCAATCTCGTTCATGCCGTCTCCTTGCCGGTGAAGGCATCGCTCAGCCGGCGTCCTTGCCGTGATTCCGCCAACAAGTGGGGTACAGAGGTATTGTACTCGATGAAGAACCGTGTGTGTGCAAAAAAAACCGTAGGGACATTGCTTGGCAATGTCCCTACGTCCAAACCGGTGATGCTTGGCGCGACGACTATTGAGCGACGTTCACCGCAATCTTGCGCGGCTTGATCTCTTCGGCCTTCGGCACGGTCACCGTCAGCACGCCATTCTCAAGCCGAGCCTCAATCCGATCCGGATGGATCTGATTGGGTAGGCGGATGCTGCGGCTGAAGCGGCCATAGCGGCGCTCGGTGACGTGATATTGGCGATCCTTGCGATCGTTGCTCTGCGTAATCTCACCGCTGATCGTCAGCACATTGTTCTCGAAGGTGATGTTGAGTTGATCAGCGGTCATACCGGGCACCGCCATCTCGACGTGATACGCATCAGCGGTCTCGCTCAGGTCGAGCGCCGGCACCAAGCTGCCGCTGCGCGGCATAACACCCGTGAAGCCGGTGAAGAAGGTATCGTCGAGCAATTGGGTCATCTCGCGGAAGGGATCCCAGCGGGTCAGGTTCGTCATAGCCGTCCTCCTTGCATCATCGTGTTATTTCTTTTCATCAGTCGTGCTCTCATTTGAGCCTGCCTATACGATAGCAAGACATTGTTAGAATGGCGTTGGCAAAGTATTAAAGCAGTGTCTACATTTGCAGCAACGATTTCGTAATGCCAAGAGGTCTAACCGGAAATTGACCAGCTATCGAGGGCAATCATAGCAGCACAAACACAACTATGACCACTGTTTATATGCACAATAATGAACAAAGACAGTATAAATCTGATCTATACAGCTTGTATACAACGTGATACAATGCAATTACACTATCACCAGCGCTAATCTAAAGGAGTGCAAACATGGCACGGTCTATTAATATCGACTTGCAGGGAGGTGTAGTACCAATCTCGCAGGCTGCGGCCAGCCTTGCGGCGCTCATTCGACGAGCCAAGGTGAGTGGGCAACCGGTGGTGATCACGCAGAAAGGGTATCCATCGGCGGTACTACTCAATATCGAGCTCTTTGAACAACTGCGGGCAATGGCGATGCAGGCCGAGCAGGCCCGTGAGCAGAATGGGTGATGAATGGAACGACAACGCTACTCGTATAACAAGGATGACGCGGGGTATAGCATCGTCCCCGCGTCATCGTTTAGCCCTAGCCGCGACGCAGCACCCCTACTAGCGCCCGTCTTGCGCAGCCATCAACGCTGGCATGATCCGGTTGTCTGTCTGTGCCGGCACGAGTGTCACGCGCGCCTTGCTCTCAGACAGATTTTGCAATTCGAGGATAGTGAACAACGCATCGCGCACTTGCGGGTCAGACCCGATACGAGCCAGCGCCTGACCAAGGATCTGCGGACGCACCGCTTTGGCGCGAGCGAACTCGATCGCCGCCTGCCGTTCGGCAGTGCTGGTAATGATATTCACCCGGTTGGCGCCATCTTGCAAAATTGCCGACGTCACTTGGCGCAACCGGTTGACCACCTTGGCCTCGATTTGCCGGATCATATTGATGTCGCGGAAGTGAACTTTGCGGATGTAAACTGACCCCAGCCGGTAGCCCCACTCTGCCGCTTTCGGCGACACCTCGGCCCGCACCGCTTGGCTCATGGCGTGCCGGTCTTCCAGCATCTGCGCCAACGGCATATTGCTGAGCGTGCGCACCACCGCATTGCTCACATTCGCCGCCAGCGAGCCTTGCGGATCGACATTCTTGAACAAGTAAGCTACCGGATCAACCACCGCCATCTCGTACCACACACCGATCCCCATCGGCGCGCCCTCTTCTGAATTAACCGGCTGGCTGCGCAGATAGCGCTGATCGAGCCGCATATCGATCACGTACCGCCGGCCAAAGAAGCCGATCAGAAAAGCGTTAATCCCCAGATGGAACGGCAAAATCACCAGCCCCGGCTCGCGCAAGACGCCGACCACGCTGCCGAACAGGGTATAGACGTGGCAGGTGCCTTCGTGAACGATGGTGTAGAAGCCAAACAAGCGTAACAAACCGAAGAAGGTCGGCGCGAGAATAAACGCCGCGACGAACGTAATCGACGCGACCACGATCGTGGAGAGCAAGAAGTTCATTGATCAACCTCCATAATCACTCGCTCGGCCTGCTGATAGAGACCAAGCCGGACATTGCGCAAATAGGCTGGCAGCGCGTCAGAACCGCTCGCCTTTAAGGCTCGCAACTGCTCGGCCAACGCGAGCAATGGCTCCACTTCGGCTTGCGCTTTGAGCGTCTCAATCTCGACTGCACGTTTCGACTGAACGATCTTTTGGTCGGCAGAGGCTTGCGCAAGGCTGATGTCTGACGATACTTGATTATGGGCAGTGTTAATTGCCGCCATCGCCGACTCAACCTCCGACGGTGCATCGATTTCGGTGATCAGTGAGGCATCAAGGATGATTCCGTACCGCGCTGCCGACGACAAGCACTCGCGATCCATCAGCTCGTTGAGATCGCGCAAATTCTTGCGCAGATCGTTGATCGAGACGCCGGTCACTTCAGAGGCTTCGCTCGGCATCGTGTGCAACTGCCCGGTTTCGGTCGCCGGCGCGGCAAAGTTAGCGATCCGTTCGCGTAGGATCGAGATAAAATAACCCATCACATGCACGACCGGATTTTTTACGCCAAACAAATAGGCATAGAGATGCCGCTCCGACACGCGGTAGCGGATCTGGCCCTTTAAGCCGACGTTGAGCTGGTCTTTCGTGACCGCTTCCAACACGCGCCCACCCTGATTAGCGGTTGGATCTTCCAAATCGAGCGCCATATTGATAGTTTGGGTTGCGATTGACACCTTATAAACCCGCTCCCACGGCCACTTAAAGTACGGGCCGCCGGGAGGGATCACCCGCACTTGCGGGTAGCGATACCGTTCACGTTCATCAGGCCGCAGATACTCTAGAAATGGATCATCAACTAGCGGCCCCGGCAAACGTTCGGCCCGACCAAAGATGGTCTTAACGGCTCGTTCATTCTGATCGACGGTGTAGAACCCGGATAAGAAATAGCGTACCACCAGCCAAACTAGTACCCAGAACAAGATACCTGTCATTGCTTGACCTCCCTAAAGTTTTTATGAACAAAAATCCCGATAAAATGTAATCACAATGTTTTCACTGTGATTACAGAATATATTCTGTTGATTACAGACAAGGTCTGCGCCGTGCTGGAGTTGCAGCATGTGCCGAACCACACCACCCTATCGCACGCCTGCAAGCGGCTGCTGCGCATGAACGTGCTGGGGAGGATACAGCGCAAGTTGCGAGACGAGGCAGGAGTGAGGAAGAAACGATGGCCTTTGCGAACACCGGCTACGCTACCTCCTAGGCGATCACATATTCCCGCAGTCGGACAGGCCGCACGATGCGAGTATTCGGGGTAAGGTCCGTCGCGGTGGGCACGTACTCGCAGCTCGTTGTGGCTTGTCAACAGGCAACTATCCCAAGCAGTGACAACGTGTTCCTGAGCAGAGTGCAGTGCGAGGCGCAGTGTTCTGCGCGCAGAGAGCGCTGGGTGATAATGGCTGATGCTGGTTGTGACGGGCGAGGGGGCACAAGGAGATATCTGTTCCCACACATCCGACGTGGCGGCAACGTGGTACGTTCTAAACAGATCGCTAGGGCCGAGTTGGTGACGGTAGCCCAGTTGGATGACTGGTATAGCCATCATTAGAAGGTAGAGACGGTGAACTCTGTCATCAAGCGCACGTCTGGTGATGCCATCCATTCGCGCTCGGCAGTTCTCCGAAACCACGAGCCGGCTATCAGGGGATTGGTCGACAATCTCCATCTAATTTCTTCTCAACCTTCTTGCCTATTTTTGCAACTAAGTAGGTTACTTACATTATAACATACGGCATCCTGCAGAAAAAGTTGCGCTACATGTGCTATAATCGCGCCGACTCACAGATTGCGAGACGTACCATTTGGTGCGTCACAACAGAAGGGCCATGCTCGCCCCCATGGCGCTTCTGAACGGATCCGAT
>NZ_CALLJH010000009.1:0-45923 GCF_938091255.1 uncultured Chloroflexus sp. | reverse complement strand
GGGCCTATTGCTCTCTTTCAACCTCCGTGCTATACTATTGCCCGGCATACTTTACGGGTGGTACCCCGGTTAACATGGTGTGAAGGTGCGGCCACGATGCCGGCGAGCGCCTTCACGTGAGGAGCCGGCATGCTCGAACGCCTACGCGCGCGATTGATCGGCAGTGTCCTTGTCTGGGATCTGATCGCAACACTGCTCTGCCTCGTCCTCGTCATTGGGGTCACGTCGGAACCTCCGCTTCACCAGTGGCCGCTCTACGGTGGCGTTGCCTTTATCTGGACGCTGGTCTTCATCATTCTGGCACCACAACGAGCAATCTTCACCCGCACCCTGCTCGAAGCCATTACCCGCCTCTTCCTTGCAGTATTACTGGCCGCAACGTCATTCGCCGGTTGGCTCTACCTTATTAACGGCAATTTGCTCGATCGCGGCTCCTTCCTCCGCTTTGTGGCACTTAATCTGGGGGTGTTAAGCGCGATCCATCTCGGCTTCCGCACCCTGACCCATTGGCAGCAGGCCCGTGGCGGCGGGCGACACGTCCTTGTGGTCGGCGATGCTCACGCCGCTGCCCGGCTCGCTGACGAGTTTCGCCGCCGCCCATGGACGGGCGTACAGATCGTTGGCTACGTATCAGATGAACGTGATACACCAACGACTCTATCTTGGCTCGGTAGTGTATCCGATCTCGTCCGCCTCGTGCGACAACACCACATTGATGAAGTCATTTTTGCCTTGCCCCCTTCACGACACACTCAGGTGGTTGAGCTATCGCTCCAACTCATTAGTGAGCCGGTGATGCTGCATATGGTACCCACCGCCCTCGACCTTGCCTTTGCCCGCACGCCGGTTGACAACGTTGGCGGCATCCCGCTCGTATCACTACGCGAGTCGGCGTTGACCCCCACGCAACGCTTGACTAAGCGACTATTCGATATTGTGGTGAGTCTCATTCTGCTGGTCCTCCTTTCACCGATTATGGCGTTAATCGCACTTTTGATTAAACTCGAATCACCCGGCCCGGTGATTTTCAAGCAAGAGCGAATTGGCGAGCATGGCCGTCGCTTTCAGATGTTTAAATTTCGCAGTATGTATATTGATGCCGACCGGCGCTGGCACGAGGTTGCTAAACGTGATGAAACAACCGGCAAATTACTTCACAAGCAGAAAGATGATCCGCGGGTGACGCGCGTCGGCCGGAAGTTGCGCCGCACCTCGCTCGATGAACTGCCGCAATTGTTTAATGTGCTGCGCGGCGAGATGAGCCTAGTTGGGCCGCGCCCAGAGATGCCGTATATCGCGGCGGAATACGAGCCGTGGCAGTGGCAACGCTTCCGTGTTCCCCCCGGTATAACCGGCTGGTGGCAGGTGAACGGGCGCAGCGAGAAGCCGATGCATCTGCATACCGAAGACGATCTGTACTATATCCAGAATTATTCATTCTGGCTTGATTTGCGCATTCTCGCCAAAACGCTGATCGTTGTCTGGCAGGGTCATGGCGCGTACTGAGGCAATAAAGCCAGCATTTCCTGCATTCGCCTCCAACCGGCTGCACCTGTTCATCCAGTTTGCTGCTGAATGGCGGATCATTCGCTGGTTGGCGCCGTTGGTGTTGCTGCATTCCCTCATTTATGTCTTTCTGGTGCCGCCGTGGCAACACTACGACGAACCCGGTCATTTTCTGTACGCCGCATACATTGTGCATGGTGGCACCAGCGCGCCGGATAACCTCGCCATTGCACGTGAAGTGGCCGACTCGATGTACCGTCACCACTTCTGGCCGCCCGATGTGCGTCCCGATCTGCTCAGTCCACGGCCACCGGGCATCCCTACTGACCAACGCCATCACCCACCGCTGTACTACGTCGTAATGGCGAGTATCATCGGCCCACTGCGCTACCTACCGGTCGAGATCCAACTCTACGCCGGTCGAATTGTGAGCGCCTTTCTCATGACACTGACGGTATTGGCTATCTGGCGCACAGCTCAGACAATAATACCTGATGAACCGCGAATGGCGCTCGTGCTGGCAGCCACGGTGGCGTTGACGCCAGCGTTTGCCGATCTGATGAGCGCATTCAGTAGCGATGTGCTGATGAACTTCGCGGCGGCCACGGCCTTTTTGGGGATGGCGATGCTCTTACGTAACGGTTGGCGGCCAACCGGTGTGGTGCTGGCAATGCTAGGCACAACCGTGGCCGTATTAACCAAACGTACCGCTGCACCAATCGTTCTCCCGCTCGTGCTCGTACTGATCTGGACAGCGTACCGGCATCCGATCCGCTGGTGGATATATCTGGTTGGCGGCAGTGTCATGACCAGCATCATCATGGTCAGTAGTTTTACCTTCGATGCGAATGGTCTCCAACCACGCCCGTGGGTTGCACTGCTCGAGCGCGAGTATATCCGAGTCCAAATTGTGCCGTGGCTCGCCTCGTGGGCCGATTGGGAACGCGCATGGCCGTGGTATTGGTTGACACTGGAAGTAGCGCACAACCACTTTTGGGCACGGTTGGCGTGGGGGCATATTGCAGTTTGGTCACCAGTTGCCGATTGGCTCTTTGCCGGCTTGAGCATTGCAGCCATCATTGGCCTGCTGCGCGGCGCGTGTACGTGGCCGGCGACCCTATCACGCTGGCAACAGCGCTGGATTTGGCTCTGTCTCATCGCAGTCATCGTGGCATGGGTGGCGCTGTTTGGCCGGTTGCATCCGTTACCGATAGAAGGCCGGCCGCATATTCCGCGTGGTCGGTACTTGTATTGGGCGATCGTACCAACCATCTGGTTGGTCGGGTTAGGATGGCAACAGCTCTGGCCGGAACGGTGGCGCCCATACACGCCCTACATCTTGCTGGCCATTGTGGCTATCTGCGATGGAGCGGCGCTGATTGCGATCATATTCTTCTACTACAATTGACGAATAAAGTCACTGTCTGCTACAATCACTTTGGTATCTCAAGCAAGTTCAACAGGCGACTCGATGGAAGACGAAATCGATCTGAAACCATATCTACGAGCGCTTTTACGCCGTTGGTGGATCATTATCGGCGTAGCAGTGGGGTTAGCGATCATTGTGGCTGTAACGGCAATTCTGCGGACACCGCCCTATACCGCTAGCTCCTCACTGTTGATTGTGCCGGCCAGCGCGCAAGTGACGCTTGATTCTCGTTTTACCAGCCGCGACTCAATGCTGTTTACCACCACGGTGAACCAGCGTGAAGCGTTGCTCGCTCTGACGCGTGATGCAACCCTTGAAGAACAGGTAGCAACCACGTTGGCGATTGACTATCGACCCGGCGAGTTAGTGAACCGAATCGCGATTGATACGAACGGTGATCTGGTGCGGATCACAGCTCGCGCTGAGACGAGCGCCGAAGCGGAGCGGTTGGCAACGGCATGGGCAAAAGA
Organism: uncultured Chloroflexus sp.; assembly: GCF_938091255.1. Lineage (NCBI taxonomy): Bacteria > Bacillati > Chloroflexota > Chloroflexia > Chloroflexales > Chloroflexaceae > Chloroflexus > uncultured Chloroflexus sp. The sequence continues at coordinate 42,518 of NZ_CALLJH010000009.1, read as the reverse complement.
ATACGCCCGACTGGTTACCGAAACGTACACCCGTGATACAGCATCGCTCGCGCTGGTTGAACAGCAGTTAGCCGAAGCACAGATGCGGTATCAAGCGGCCCAAGCAGCGCTGGAAGCATTTATTGCCCAAGGCGAAATCACCACAGCCGATCAAGAAGTACGGCGACTGAGTGATTTGGTCAATAGCACTCGCTCGGCAGGGACCAATCGGTTTGCCGAGTATTTACGGCGGAGCAATGATTTAGAGCAGATCCTGCGTGATGCCCGCTTGCTGCGCGAACGACTGAACGGGCAAGCGGGTGATGAAGCCGATACTGCTGATGCTATCGCCGCACTGTTACTGAGAATTCGTAATTTAAGTGATCGGAGCGGTGACCGACCAATCTTACAACTCGATAGTTCGCTGACGAACAACACGACCGTGACGGCACTAGAGCTTGACCGGTTGATTGCTGCGCTTGAAGCGGAACAACGTGCTGTACGGCTTGAAGCAGAACGCTTGAGCAAGGTAGCACTTGAAGAACTCAGTCCAGCCGCAAGCAAACTCCTCGTCGAACGGTTCAATGCGGCACAGGCCCGTTATGAGCAATTGGCCGCTCGCCAACGTGAATTGACCCGTACGCGTGATCAGGCGTTCAATCTGGTCGAAATTTTAATGCGGCGGATTGACGAGCTACGGGTTGCCGATGCCGCACCGCAAGTGACAGTACGTTATCTAGGTACCGTCACCAATCCGGGAGTGACAATTGGCCGGCAAGCACTGACCCAAGCCGCAGTTGCCGCGCTGGCCGGAGTGGTGCTGGCGGCGGCGGTCATTGTGGCAATGGAAGCGATGGCACTGGCTCGGCGTGAGAAATCTCCGCAACTGAAACCCACCGGTGATTAAGCACACGGTACGCTGAAGCGAGCCAACCAGCAATCGTGCTGCGACGTAACGAATGTAACGAATAGTATCTTCTGATGAAACAACCGCTCATTTCCGTTATCATTCCCTGTTATAACGAAGCTGCCACGCTGCCAGCCATTCTGGCCCAAGTCGAAGCCGTTGAACTCGACAAAGAGATTATTGTGGTCGATGACCATTCGACCGATGACACGCCAACGATCCTTGCTGAGCTAGCCCGCAACCGTCCATACCTCACGGTCATTCGCCACCCACAGAACCGTGGCAAGGGGGCAGCGGTACGCAGCGGCTTAGCCCATGCCCGCGGCGAGATTACGATTATTCAGGATGCCGATCTGGAATATGACCCGCAAGACTACTACGAACTGGTGAAACCGATCGCGAACCGGCGCGTTGATGTCGTCTTCGGCAGCCGATTTCTTGGCCGCCACACCGGAATGTATTTTTGGAATGCGATCGGCAACAAGTTCCTCACCTTTTTGACGAATTTTCTCTTCAACTGCTGGATCTCTGACATGGAGACCTGCTATAAGGTGGTGCGCACCGACATTTTGCGTGATTTACGGCTTGAGAGCAACGATTTTCGCATCGAGCCGGAAATTGCCGCCAAGGTGTTGCGGCGCGGCTACCGGATTTACGAAGTGCCGGTGAGTTATCTGGGCCGCACTTACGAAGAAGGCAAGAAAATGAAGCCGATTCAAGGGTTTTACGCCATCTTTGCCCTGTTGAAATATCGGTTGTGGGCTTGAGCAGCAGGCGACATTGGGTCATCACTGCGGTAATACTTGTGCAATCAGATAATTTGTGATACAACACTCAGAGAAGGCAGGCGTTGGGCCTGCTGCCATTCCGCGGAGGGGCGGGCGGCGCGGGAAGTTCCCGGCACGCTCGCTTTTCGTTCGCCACGAGGAGCGCATGCGAGTTGCGATGCTGAGTGTCCATAGTAGCCCGCTGGCCCGATTGGGCGGCAAAGAGGCGGGCGGGATGAATGTGTATGTGCGTGAATTGGCCCGTGAACTGGGCCAACGCGGGATATTTGTCGATATCTTTACCCGCAGCCAAGATCACACGATGCCAACCGTTACGCCGATCGGCCGAGGAGTGCGCGTGATTAGTCTACACGCCGGCCCAGCAGCGCCTTACGACAAGAATCTGCTCTTGACCTACTTACCAGAGTTCGTCAACCGCGTGCGGTGTTTTGCCGATGGTGAAGATCTAAGCTACGATCTGATCCATAGTCACTATTGGTTGTCAGGGGAAGCAGCGCTCCGCTTACGGCGGGTCTGGCGCGCACCAGTGGTCCAGATGTTCCATACGCTAGGTGCAATGAAGAACCGGGTAGCCCGCTCGGATGAAGAGGTTGAAACGAACCGGCGGATCGCGATCGAGCGTCGGTTGCTGCGAGAAGTCGATGCAGTGGTCGCCGCTACCCCGCTTGATCGAGCGCAGATGGTGTGGCATTATGGCGCCGATGCAAGCCGAATCCGAGTGATTCCGTGCGGTGTAGATCTACGTCGGTTCCAACCGGGCGACCGCACAACGGCGCGCACCGAGCTGGGGATGGCCCACGACGCAATCATACTGGTTTGTGTCGGAAGGATGGAGCCATTGAAAGGTATGGATGCACTCATCCGAGCAGCAGCTCGGTTGAGTACCCGCCATCCCGACTGGCGCGAGCGCTTGCAGGTGGTGTTGGTGGGCGGCGATAGCGAGACGCAAACAGAACGTTGGAACAGTGAACAGCGCCGGCTTGATGCCTTGCGCCGCGAGCTGGGCATAGTGAGGCAGGTGCGCTTTGTCGGCGCGCAACCACAAGAGCAGTTGCCGTTGTACTATGCCGCTGCTGATGTGGTGGCCGCCCCTTCACACTACGAGTCGTTTGGGCTAGCAGCACTGGAAGCGCTAGCTTGCGGTGCGGCAGTAGTCGCCTCCAATGTCGGCGGGTTGGCGCTCACGATCGAGGATCGACGCAGCGGCTTACTGGTACCACCTGATGATGATGCGGCACTAGCCGCACAGATCGAGCGCATCTTAACGGACTCAGCATTGGCCGCGCAACTACGTGCGGCGGCGGTGCAACGCGCGGCTGAGTATGGCTGGCCGACAATTGCTCGGCGTATTACTGCGCTCTACGATGAGCTGATGCTGGCACATGCGGCGATCTGGTCGGCTCAGCGATTGGTGCGAGTATCGTGAATCGAACACGGGCATTGATCATTGTCGGTCTGCTCTACTTGGGTGTTGGGTGGATCTTGTCGGCAATTGGACCGAGTCTACCCGGCTTGGCAACACAAGTTGGACGGGCAGTGACCGATCTTGGAGCGGTGTTTACCGCCTTTTCGCTCGGTGGCGTGCTGGCGTCAGTTGGCGTAGGAGCGGCTATCGGGCGGTGGGGCATGCGCGCAGTGATTGCGTTGGGCGCAGCCTGTATGAGCGGCGGAATGCTCATTGCCGGATTAAGCCCATTCCTGTTTGGGATGCTCGCCGGCACGCTGATTGCCGGTTTCGGGTATGGCGGGATGCTGGCCGGGGGCAACCTGCTGGTTGCCCGCTTGTACCAAGGCGGCGCTAGCGCACTCAATGCGCTGAACCTCTTTTTCAGCGTTGGCTCAATCGGCGGGCCGTTGATTGTGGCGGCAATGATTACCTTCTTTGACCGACCACAAGCGGCGATCTGGATCGGGGCGTTGTTGATGGGTGTGTTGGTATGGCCCGCGTTGTCGCTGCAAGAACCAACGCAAGCGCCGGCAGCGCAGATGAATGGCGCCCCCCGTTGGTTGGCGGCAGTGATGTTTGGTATCCTGATGTTTACCTATATCGGCACCGAGATCGGGATCGGCGGTTGGATCGCGTTGATCCTCGAGCGTGGCGCCGGCTTAGCAGCACCAATCGCGGCATTGAGCACTAGCCTGTTTTGGGGCATGTTGACCGGTGGCCGCTTGGTGGCGACGATTTGGGGCGACCGGTTGGGGCCATTGCGCTTGCTTTTGCTCTGCTTGAGCGGGCTGGGGCTGGGTGGTGCATTGTTGTTCATTGGCACAGCCCAACCTGAGCTAGCACTGGCAGCAGTGGCGCTCATGGGTATGGCCTGCGGTCCCATCTTCCCGACCACCATGTTAATGATCACGCGAGCAGCCGGACGGAGCGGTGCAGCGTTGAGCGTAGCGTTGACGATCGGCACCGGTGGTGGTTTGTTTCTGCCGGCGCTGTTTGGGTTGCTGATCGGCTGGTTTGGCCCGCCGGTCGGGGCGCTGCTGGTCGTGATTGACGCGACGTTGATGGTGGTCATGTTGGTGGTGGCCCGGCATGGGATGAGCCGTCCGCCAGCGATGGCCAAATCGCCGGCCTGATGGCATAGGGGAGCGGCGCACAGATGGGCGCCTCACGAACAGTGTCAAGACCATGATTGCCATCGATCTAAATTGCGATTGCGGCGAGAGTTACGGCGCGTTTCAGGTGGGTGATGACGAAGGGATTCTGCCCTTTGTCAGTTCGGCAAACGTGGCGTGCGGCGGACATGCTGGCGATCCCGTCGTGATGCGCCACACAGTGCGGCGCTGTCGCGAGTTGGGAGTAGCAGTCGGCGCACACCCTAGCTATCCCGATCTGTACGGGTTTGGCCGACGCGTATTACCGCTATCGCCAGACGAAATCGAGGATTGGATACTAGCTCAAATCGGCGCGCTGGCCGCGATTGCCCGCGCCGAGGGGGTCGAATTGCGCCATGTCAAACCACATGGCGCGCTCTATAATGTCGCCGTGCGTGATCACGCCGTCGCCGCGGCCATTGCCCGCGCTGTCGCCGCGTTTAGCCGCGAGGTGGCGCTGGTGGGCTTAGCCGGATCGGCACTGATCGCAGCTGGGGTTGAGGCTGGGCTGCCAGTACTGGCCGAAGCCTTTGCCGATCGAGCCTACGAAGCTGATGGCCAACTGCGTGACCGGCGACACCCCGATGCGCTGATCGTCGATCCGGCAGCGTGTGTGGCCCAGACACTCAGGATTGTCCGCGATGGTATCGTGCTCGCGGTCGATGGCACGCCGGTTCGGTTACGCGCTGACACCATTTGTATCCACGGCGATACGCCGGGAGCGGCAACGCGAGCGGCAGTGTTGCGACAAGGATTGGCAGCGGCAGGAATTACGGTGCGGGCGCCGGAGCGATGAGCGGGCGGATTGACTTGATGGGCGAAGCGGCGCTACTGGTGCGCTGGCCGGCAGAGCTAGCTGCGGCAGGCGCACCACTAGCGGCAATGACTGACCTGCAACGCGATCCGCTGCCGGGGGTAATCGATCTAGTGCCGGCGATCGATTCGCTGCTGGTGTGTTTTGATCCGCTCACAATCGATCGCACCCAGCTCACGGATCGTTTACATACGCTTGCAACGCATCCACCACTCACTGCATTGCCAACAGGACGCGAATTGGTGATCTCGGTGCATTACGGCGGTATCGATGGTCCCGATTTGGATGAAGTGGCCGCACAGGTTGGGCTGTCGCCGCAGGAAGTGATTGACCTTCACACCACAACCGAGCAGCAGGTGTTGATGATCGGCTTTGCGCCGGGCTTCCCGTATCTTGGCTGGTTACCGCTGGTGCTACACCTTCCTCGCCGGGCCACACCACGAGTCGCAGTACCGGCCGGTTCGGTGGCAATTGCCGCCGGGATGACCGGTATCTACCCAACAACCTTGCCCGGCGGCTGGCATGTGATCGGTCGCACCGACGTTACACTGTTTGATCCGGCGGCAGATCCGCCAGCCTTGTTGCAGCCGGGTGATCGGGTGCGGTTTGTGAACGCAGAGACGCAACGGCGATAAATACAACGGCGCAAAGGGCGCCAAATTTGGGGGAGCGGATAGATATAGATGTTTCTGATCTGCGAACATTCCGTCTCAACCTGTGTTGATACGTTTTATCCGAACCGGACACTCATGTGGCTACCTTTCTCGACATCATTGCCCCCGGGCCACTCATGACCATTCAAGACGGAGGCCGGCCTGCCGCGCGGCGGTACGGGGTGCCAGCGGGAGGAGCGATGGATCGGTTTGCGCTAGCGGTGGCCAACCGTTTGGCGGGGAACCGACCAGACGCGCCGGCGCTGGAACTAACAGCCGGCGGCGTGCAGATCCGGTTTGGCGCGCCAATGCTGATCGGGCTAGCCGGTGCCGATCTCCAAGCTTATCTCGATGATGCGCCGCTCGCCCCGTGGTGCAGCGCGATCGCGCCGGCAGGCAGTGTGTTACGGCTGCACGGACGACGGGACAATTGGGGCGGGCGGACGTATCTGGCGATCGCTGGCGAATTAACAGCAGAATGGGCAGTTGGCGGCGCGGGCACATGTCTGGCCGGCGGTTTCGGCGGTTATCAGGGGCGCGCATTGCGAGCCGGCGACCGGATTACCGTGGAGCCTCGCTCATTCACCGCCGCCGATGGCATGCGGTGGTGGCCAGTCGAACGCAGACCAGCATACTGCGCGCAGCCGCACTTGCGCGTCTTACCCGGCCCGCAGCATACCATGCTGCCGGAGGCATGGGAACAGTTGCTGAAGACGACGTTTCAGGTCGATCAGGCGGCCAGCCGGCAGGGGTATCGCTTGGCCGGGGCAACGTTGCCCACTCATCAGCTCTCGCTACCGTCGTTTGGCGTCGTACCGGGTGCGATCCAAATACCGCCCGATGGCCAGCCGATTCTGTTGCTGGCTGACGCCCAAACCACTGGCGGCTACCCGGTGATTGCCGTCGTGATCGGGGCCGATCTGCCACTAGCGGCCCAACTCTTGCCCGGCGACCGGCTCGCATTTGTTGCCACTGATCTAGCAACAGCACACGCGGCGCTAGCCGAGCAGGCGGCATGGCTTGCCACCGGCCCGGAGGATGACGAGAGCGGCGAGCTGTTGGCCCAAGCCGGCGCAATCGGGTAGACCGGTCACGCCATTATCGCAATCATTGCATTGCTCAGCACCAGCACTAACACGACAGCCGATGCAGCCGGCCCTGCCCAGCGATTGAGGCGAGCAAAGGGATTACGTGCTCCGAAGAGAAGGTGTGTCACTACGGCTGTCACCAGCCCAAGGAATGGATGCAAGATAAATGGAAAGCTGAGAAAATACGAGATACCGGTAAAGATACCAACAAGCCAATAGATTAACCCTAGCGTGGCTTGGATGTCGATCAAGACGGGAAAGATCCGCGCCACCGGGCTACGCGGCGCGTTAGGCCGGTAGGTAAAGGCAAGGTAGAAGGCAGCAGCAACGATCAAGACCGACAACACCTCACGGCCAAAGATAGCGTGAACGTTACGAATTGTAATGAAGATTGGATCCATGATGCGGCTCCCTTATCATTAAACAGCGATAGCCACGACAAACCAACCAGCGCAGCGGCATAATCCGCTGCTAAGAACTGAACACCTTGGTTCACTACGTTCATCGTACAAATTTTCACAAGAGCTGTCAAATCGGCTCATTCTGACGAATGCGGCGGTAGAGGGCCTCAGTTTCGGGCAGCGGTTCTATCCCCAACTCTTCGCGCAACGCCTGCACACAGCGGGTATACGAACGCATCGCCTGCGAACGGCTACCGGCGCGGGCGTGAGCACGCATCAGCAACTGGTAAGCCTCTTCGTAGCAACGGTCGCGGCGCAACACCTGCTCGGCAATCTGGATCGCCTCGTTGTGGCGACCTTCGGCGCTCAGTTGTTCGGCGTAGGAAACAGCCGTCGCCAAATAACGCGCCAACAAGCGCTCACGCTCTTCAATCGTCCACGAATCGTAAAGCGATTCGGCAAGGTAATCGCCACGGTAGAGTTGAAGCGCAGCCTGTGCGCTGCGGCGAGCAAAATCGGGATCGGTTGTGGTTTGGGCGCCGCTGGCGCGCAATTCAAACTCATCAACATCGATCCATGCACCGAACGAGGGGGCAAAGCTATAGGCCAACCCTTGCCGGCGAATGAAGAACGGCGGCACCCGCGGCGGGCGATGGGGTTCGAGGGCCGCATTGAGCGTATTCAGCGTCACTTTAAACTGGCGCTCAGCGGCTTCGAGATCGGCATCAGGCCACAGCCATGCGCAAATCTGCTCACGCTGCACCCAATTCCCACGCATCGTCAACAGTAACTGAAAGAGCTGGCGGGCCTTTTCGCGTTGCCACTCGCGGGCTTGAATCTCTTGATTACCGCGCCACACCCGAAACGCACCCAGCATCTGCACGCGCAGGGTAAAGCCGGGATGATAATCATCAACCGTATCATCGGCGGCGATTGAGGGGAAACCCTGCCGGAGCAAGCGCATTGCAGTCTCGCGATGAGCCGGCATTGTACGCGCGCGCAACAGCAACGGCACCAATGCAGCAATATCACGCGGGCCAAACAGACTCGGGCCGATCAACACATTCTCATACCCATGTTCCACCGCCTCGCGCATCACCTGATCTATCAGCGGATCAACGCTCGCACCCCGGCCAGCGCGCAACGCAGCCAACGCACGCCACAGATGGACGAGGAACAGACCGAAGGTATCGTGGCCGGCTTGAAAGCGTTGCTCGGCCTGATCAAGCCATTCGTAACCGCGCGGATCATCTGCAACCAGTGTCACACTCCCCAACGCAAGCAGCATCAACGCCGCCACCCATTCATCGCCCGATGAAGCGGCCAGTAACAATCCTTCGCGGGCATCGGCTTCGGCCCGCGCCAAATCGCCGGCATGGCCGTGGAGCAAGGTCAAGCCAAGGTAGCCTTCAGCGCGGGTGCGAGGCACTGTCACCTGTTGCAGCAAACGCAAGCCGCGGCTGTAATGTTGGCGCGCAGCGTTATCGTCGCCGCGAGCGATCAATTGATAGGCATGGCCAAGGCGCAATTCTGCTAGCGCTTCGGTCACAAGGTTGCTGCTCTGCTGAGCTTCGAGCAACATACGGTGGGCGAATGCTAGCGCCTGCGGGCCGACGCCAAGCATCGCATTGATCAGCGCCAGCAATAAGAGCGGTTCACGATGAGCGGTAGCGCGGGTAAACGGGTGTTCTGACCAGAGCCGTTCTTCGAGCAATTGGCGCGCTTCCTGCAACCGGCCAGCGCGCAGCAACAGGCGTGGCCGCAACGTTTCAGCGTGCGCAGCGTACAGATGCTCCAGACCATGCGCCATTGCCAGCTTACGCGCCGTCTGTTCAAGCCGCAGCCCAATATCAGCTCGACCACGATTCGCCCAATTCTCGGCCTGCATCAACAGCAGCTCGATCCGTTCTTCACCGCAATGGCGGGGAAGCAGTTTAAGCGCGCGGCGGAGCAAATCGGTCGCCGGCGCGGGTTGGACGGTATCGAGGTAGATCGACGCTTGGCCACGCAGACAGCGTGATTGGCCAAGACGATCGTTCTGGGCGGCAAAGGCGCGTTCCGCGCGCCGATAGGCGGCGAGCGCCGCCTCGAGGCGGTTAAGTTGATGGAGCGCAGCGGCCTGTATCTCAACCAATTCCGGCGCTTCATCGCTCGACAGCGCAAGCCGGCGCATCCAATCCAACACCGCCTCCGCCCGCCGCTCGGCGAGCAATGTCCGCGCAAGAGGGAGGAACGTGGACACAGCAGCCGGATCACCGGCAGCAATCTGATGGTACAGCGCACTCTCTCGATCGCCAGTGCGTTGAAAATAGGCTGCCGCTTGCCGGTGCAGCGTAGGCCACTCCGGATCAGCCGCGGCGCGGCGAGCCAGCCAAGCGGCAATAATTGGTTGAAAGCGCACCCCATGATCGCCGAAAGGTTCGACAAAAAGCCGGCGTCGGCGCAATTCAGCAATCAAGGCTGGGGCATTGAGCGCTGGATCAAGCGCCGAGCAAATACCGGGTTCGAGCCAACGCAGACCGGCGCTACGTTGGAGGCAGCGGCGCAACGGTGCGGGCAGCGGCGCCAACACCTCACGTTCCAGATATTCGTCAAGTGCTGGCGTGACGTGTTCGCGCAAACCCAACGAACTGCGCCAATCAGTGGCATCGAGCGCAATCCGTAGTGCCAGCGCCCAGCCAGCACTAAATGCAAGCAACTCATCGAAATCGGCTGGCAGCGTCCGTCCAGCCTGTTGCCAGAGGGCAGCAGCCTCATCAGACGTAAATGCCAATGCATCTGGCTCGACGAGCACCGCCTCACCACGGAGACGAGCGGTGGCGATCAGAGGCGAATCGGGTTCACGCCGTCCGGCCAAGACAAGATGCAACCGTGGCGGTTGGGCAACGATCAAGCGTTCGATCAGCGCACGCAAATCAGGGTGTTCATCGATCAGATGCGCATCATCGATAATCAGCAAGGTTTCATCATCGAGATCGCTAGTCAAGGCATTAATCAACGCATCGATTGTTGTCGGCGAGCGCTGAGTATCAAGGGGAGTCACACGACTTAGGGCTGCCGCGAGATGGCGCAAAAGGCGCGGAGGATCATCAGCGGCATCGGCACGGCACCACGCTGCTGGCCAGCCACCGTGAACAGCGAGTGCCGCTAGCGCGACCGTCTTGCCACTGCCGGGCGGCGCAACCACAATAGTCAACGGCGCATCAAGGGCTACCGCCAGCCGCTGCTCAACCCGTACCCGACGGACACGGTACAACGGGGCTGGCGGCGGCAGGAGCCGAGGCCGTAACAGGTATTCGTTATACTCATCTGTAACCGCTGGTGATACCATGAGGATGGCAGGGATCGTTAGTGCAATGCCTTGCATTGCCGTGATCATCATTAGGCAATGGACAGCATTGCCACTTCCATAACCGACAGATTCAACATTGCCTATTGTACACAGGGCCAGATACAATGCCAACGAACGAAGAACGCGAGCAACCCACGTCCAACCAGCCAATGCTGCCGGATTTGACCGATCCAATGTTCCAGTCGTTGCGAGCGTGGAACGAACTCCTCGCCGCCAGTACAGACATGGCCTTCGACATCGTCTTGAAAAACTGGGACTACAGTCGTAGTTTGCGCCATTCGACCGAGCAAGCAGTCGCCGACGCAATTCGCACCCAACAACGCTTGAGTCAAGAGATGATGCAGGCGTGGCAGGGCTACGTCGGCGACATTCAATCGATCATCGAACGCATGCGCAAATCGTAGTTCTTGCGCAGGTGATGGCTACATATACACACCGCCGTTAACGTTAATCTGCTGGCCGGTGATGTAGTCGCCATCGGCAGCCAAGAACACGACGGCCTTAGCAATCTCTTCGGGCAAGCCAAAGCGCCCCATTGGAATGCGGGCTTTGATCTGTTCTTGCACCTGTTCGGGCACTTTGGCCAGCATATCAGTGATGGTAAAGCCGGGTGCCAGCGCGTTGACCGTAATATTATGTTTCGCTAATTCAAGTGCTGCGGTCTTGGTGAAGGCAATAATACCGCCCTTTGACGCGGCGTAGTTGGCTTGGCCGAAATTACCGGCTTGCCCGACAAACGAGCTGATATTAATGATCCGCCCGTATTTGCGCTCGATCATGTGCGGCATCACGGCGGTGGTGCAGTAGTACACACTATTGAGGTTATTCTGGATCACGGTGCTCCAATCCTCATCGGTGAGCTTGCGTAAGGTGCGGTCGCGAGTGATACCGGCATTATTGACTAAAATATCAACGTGGCCCCACTGATCGAGCACCTGCTGCACCATCATACGCGCCTCATCAGCTCGGCTCACATTAGCCTGCACCGGCATCGCGTCACCACCAGATGATCGAATCGTATCCACCACTTCCTGCGCTGCGGCAGCGCTACTATTGTAATTAACCGCCACCTTAGCGCCCTCGGCGGCCAATGCCAGCGCAATAGCCCGCCCAATCCCGCGCGAAGCGCCGGTCACAATCGCGACCCGGCCAGCTAACTTGCCCATTGTTCTCTCCTACCAACCTTACACTTTGTTCCTTGAGCAGACGCCACGGCCCACACTATGGCGTCTGCTCGCAACGCACCTAATTGTAACGCAGTTACATACGCTCGAAGATCGCCGCAATCCCCTGTCCACCACCGATACACATCGTCACCAACGCATAGCGTCCACCGACACGATGCAACTCATAGATGGCTTTCACCGTCAGGATACAGCCGGTCGCGCCGATCGGATGGCCCAACGAGATACCACTCCCGTTAGGATTGGTACGATCCATAGGCAGACCCAGATCGCGAATCACGGCCAAGGCTTGGGCGGCGAAGGCTTCGTTCACCTCAAAGACATCGATATCATCAATCCGCAGACCAGTCCGCTCGAGCAGACGGCGCACCGCCGGCACCGGGCCAATACCCATATACTTCGGATCAACCGCGACGTTGCTGTAGCCCACCAAGCGTGCCATTGGCTTATAGCCACGCTGTTCGGCGGTGGCCCGATCCATCAACACCACGGCGGCAGCGGCATCATTAATGCTAGAGGCATTGCCAGCGGTAACTGTGCCATCCTTGAGGAACACTGGGCGCAGCTTGGCTAACTTATCGAGACTGGTATCGCGGCGCACGCCTTCATCAATAGTGAACTGCGCAGTACCGCCTTTGACCTTAACCTCGACCGGCACGATCTGCTCAGTAAAGCGCCCCTCTTCGATCGCGCGGGCCGCGCGCATATGACTCTCGTAGGCCAATTGATCTTGATCTTCGCGACTAATGCCCCACTTCGCTGCCACATTCTCGGCAGTCACTCCCATATGGCAATCATCGAACGGATCGTTCAGCGCGCCGACCATCATATCGACAGCCTTCGCGTCGTTCATTCGGGCGCCGAAGCGCATCGCCGGCAGGCTATACGGACTGCGACTCATACACTCGGAACCACCGGCAACGGCTGCATCAATATCGCCGAGCAAAATATACTGCGCCGCCGAAACAATCGCTTGCAGACCGCTTCCGCACAGCCGATTGAGAGTCAGCGCCGGCACTTCGACCGGTAAACCACCGCGTACCGCTGCATAGCGAGCCATATACATATCGTGCGGCTCGGTATTAATCACGTGGCCAAAGACAACATGCCCAATTTCCTCAGGCTGTACGCCAGCCCGCGCCACTGCCTCGCGGGTTACCAACGCCGCCAATTCAGTCGGGGGATGGTCTTTGAGACTGCCGCCGAATGTGCCAATGGCCGTGCGCACGCCACTGAGCACAACGACCTCGCGCTTTTCGCTCATGACGACCTCCTTGCGACGGATCGCCGGGCGACTCCGCCGGTTGCTACTAATCCAAGGAACAGCTACAATTATACCAGTTTCGATAACACAATCAGGGAAAAGAATTGACCATTTCAAAGAGATGTTGCATGGCGTAACCCGGCTGTAACTTCATGTGGTATATTTCACGCACTTCGATATGAAACTGTCCCTTATCAGCACACAGCAGGAGGCTGGGCATGGCCCTACGCAGCGAAGCGATAAGCAATGCAGCACTAAAAGATGGTCGGCAGGTGACAATTCGCCCGTTAGTCGAAAGCGATCGAGCGGCACTCGCCGATTTTGGGGTAAGTTTACCCAAAGACGATCTCCTCTACCTCGAAGAAGATTTCACCAATCCCGAAATTATTGCTCGCTTGGCTAACGCCTCGCACGCCGAGAATTGGCGGCAAATCATTGCACTGGCCGATGATGGTTCGATCGTGGCCTACACCTCAGCACGGCGTGTGCCCGGTTGGTCAAACCACGTTGCCGAATTACGCCTGATCGTGAAACCGGGGTGGCGTCGGAGCGGGTTGGGAACGCAGATGGCGCAAGCCATTGTGGAAGCGGCGCGTGAATTAGGTGCTCAGAAGGTAACAGTAGCAATGCTAGCCGCTCTGAAGGCTGGGCAAGCAATCTTTTCACGCTTAGGGTTCGCTGTCGAAGGGCAATTGGCACGCCACGCTATTGATCGCAACGGCGAGTTGCATGATGTGGTGATTATGTCAGCCTTCCTGCGCGTGTGATAGTGATATAAGGGGGCGGGACTCTATCACGTCTCGCCCCAATCAACATATTCTTGAAATACGTTATGCCGAACCCGCTACGCCATCTCCCCGAAGAAATCAAGCGACCGCTACGCAGTGTGCGCAATCGAGTCCAGCAGATTAGAAACCTCGTTATCGTGGCACAGGTCGCTTCTGCCCCGTTTGCCAACGCGAGTCGCGTGCATTTGCTCCTTACGGAAGATCGAAGCGCAAAGGCGCGATGTGCATTTATTGCGGTTCGTTAGAACGCCACCGCTTATTATGGTTATACCTCACCAAACGAACCAATCTTTTTGACGCACAACCCAAGAACGTTCTGCATGTCGCTCCTGAACCATGCTTTGAGCCGATCTTCCGGCGCCGGTTAGGCGCAGGCTACCTCACTGCGGATTTACTCGATCCCCACGTCATGGTCAAAATGGATATTACCAATATTCAATATCCTGATGAATATTTTGATGTTATTTTATGCAGCCATGTGCTCGAACACGTGCCTGATGATCGCAAAGCAATACGCGAGTTTTGGCGCACACTCAAGCCAACCGGTTGGGCGATCTTGTTGGTACCGATTATGGCTGAAACAACCTTTGAAGATCCCACGATCGTTGAACCAAAGGAACGACTGATTGCGTTTGGGCAAGAAGATCATGTGCGTAAGTATGGCCGCGATTATATCGATCGGTTATGCGAAGCCGGGTTTACCGTATCGGTCACAACAGTAACTGATATGGTTCCCGATCACGAGGCGGCGCTGCGGATGGGGTTGACCGCCGAGAGCGGCGAGATTTACTATTGCACGCGCTAAGAGCGGGACGGTATCCCACTCCTGTGAATTGACAACCCGCATTCTTTCCTGCTATACTTGCTTCAATTGCAGAACGCTGCACTCATCCAGAGCGGTGGAGGGACCGGCCCGATGAAACCGCGCCAACCCGGCGGATCAACGCCTGACGGGTGGCAACTCCGGCAGCACGAAGCTGGCAGATGAGAGGAGAGCGGCGTCTTCTCGCCCTCGGCAGAAGCGCGTCATCTGATCTCTCGTCGCCCCGATGAGAGGTTTTTTTATGCCCACTAACCAGTCTCCCGGCCTCAGTACGGCCGCCGTCCACGCTGGCGAACCGCGTCAGCGCGCGTTCGACGCGATCACGCCACCTATTGTGCAGAGTGCCACCTATACCTTCCGCGATAGCGCCGAGTTGATCGCCTTTCAGGCGGGTGAACGAGAGCGCGACGAGTATGGCCGGTATAGCAACCCGACCGTGCGCGCCGTTGAAGCTCGCCTCGCAGCGCTCGAGTCACCGGATGCTCCGGCAGCAGCATTGCTCTGCGCTTCCGGGATGAATGCGTTGACCACCGTGATGTTGGCGATGCTCCCTGCTGGCAGCCATGTCATCTTGACTGACGACGGCTATCGCCGTACTCGTCAGTTTATCAGCACGATGTTAGCCCGCCTCGGGGTAAGGCATACGGTGGTGGCAGCAGCCGATCCGGCAGCCATCGCCGCCGCGATTGAGCCGGGCCACACGCGCTTGATCGTTACCGAAGCGCCGACCAACCCCTATCTGCGGGTGATCGATCTGGCCGCAGTGGCGGCAATTGCCCGCGAACACCGGATCAAGACGGTGATCGATGCGACCTTCGCCACCCCCTACAACATGCACCCCCTCGCATACGGCATCGATCTCGTCGTACATAGCTGTAGCAAATATCTTGCCGGTCATAACGATCTGCTCGCCGGCGTTATCATTGGCCGTCCGTCGATCATCAGCGCCTTGCGCGAGACGCAAGGCATTCTCGGTGGAATCTGCGATCCACACGCGGCCTATTTGCTGGGCCGCGGCCTGAAAACGCTCGCCTTACGGATGGAGCGGCACAATCAGAATGGGCAGGCGGTGGCCGAATTTCTCGCCCGCCACCCGCGCGTGACCAAAGTGCATTATCCCGGCTTGCCCGATCACCCCGATCACGCCATTGCTCGCGCCCAAATGCGCGGGTTTGGCGGCGTGGTCTCATTCGAGGTGGTCGGCGATCTGCACAGTGCAATGACAGTCGTTGACCGATTGCGCTTGCCTTACATTGCCCCAAGCTTTGGCGGTGTGGAAAGTCTGGTTGAACAACCGGCGCTTATGAGTTACTATGAATTGAGTAGTGAAGAACGGCTGGCGGTGGGCATCCGCGACAATCTGATCCGGCTCTCATGCGGGATCGAAGATGCGAGCGACCTGATCGCCGATCTGCAACAAGCCCTTGCCGACGAATAGCTTATGCACTCCACCCTGCAACGCCGGCTAGCCGCCGGCCAGATTGTGGTCACCGGCGAGATTGCGCCGCCCAAGGGGGCGGCCCGCGCGCACCTTGAGACCCTCGCCACGAACATTCGCGATTATGTTGATGCGGTCAATCTGACCGACAACCAGCGTGGCATTGCCCGCATGTCGTCGTTGGGCGGCAGCGTGATCTTACAGCAACTCGGCATCGAGCCGATCATGCAGATGACCTGCCAGCACCGCAACCGGATTGCATTACAAGCTGATGCCTTGAGCGCTTCGGCGCTTGGGGTGCGGAACCTGTTAGCAATGACCGGCGATCATCCGCGCATCGGTGACCATCCCGACGCCAAGAATGTGCTCGACCTGAATTCGTTTCAACTGATCCGTATGCTGCGGACCCTGCGCGATCAGGCTACGTTTCAATCGGGTACACCACTCAAAGAAGCCCCCCACTTTTTTATCGGCAGCGTCGCTAACCCTAACGTCGAGCGAGCAGCACGACTAGAGAAGAAGATTGAAGCCGGCGCTGAATTTGTTCAGACCCAGTTAATCTTTGATGTAGCACGGTTTCGACACTGGATGGCCGATGTGCGCGCCGCTGGTCTGCATCAGCAGGCGTACATCCTAGCCGGAGTGATGATCTTGCGCCGTCCGCAGTCGGCAGTCTATTTGCGCGATAACTTGCCCGGTACACTCATGCCCGATACAGTGATCGAGCGGATGCAGCGCGCCACTGACAGCGAAGCTGAAGGCATTGCACTAGCGGCCGAACTGGTCAATGAATTACTGAGTATCGAAGGGGTGGCTGGTGTCCATATTATGTCGGTTGATTGGACTCGAGCAATCCCACGGGTGGTCGAGCAGGCCGGTTTGTTGCCGCGGCCGCCGGCGCCGGCGATTGCAGAGAATGTGCTATAACATATGGGAGGGACGATGCGTTGCATCGTCCTTAGTGTCTGAAGATAAGCGAGCAAATCAATGGCTATCATTCTCAAATCTCCAGCGCAGATAGAACTCTTGCGTGCCGCCGGCCAACTGGTGCGGCAGACGTTCAACGTATTGCGTGAGCATATCCGACCCGGCGTGACCACGGCTGAACTCGATGCAATTGCTGAAGAGTTTATCCGTTCTCACGGGGCTGAGCCGGTGTACAAAGGGTACGTCCCTGCCGGACGGCGTAACTATATCCCACCCTTCCCCGGCACGATCTGCGCCTCGATTAACGATGTGATCTGCCACGGCATTCCCAGCAAGCGCGACCGCTTACGCCAAGGCGACATTGTCGGAATTGACATTGGCCTGCGCCTAAACGGCTGGATCGGCGACGCCTGCGAAACCTTTGCCGTCGGCGAGGTCGATGACGAGACGCAGCGGTTACTCGATGTCACGCGCCGCTGTCTCGAACTAGGTATCGAGCAGGCACGAGTAGGTAATCCGCTGCGCGCGATTGGAGCGGCGATCCAGCGTTACGCTGAAGCCAATGGTTTTTCAGTCGTGCGCGAGTATACCGGGCACGGGTTGGGCCGTAATTTGCACGAAGAGCCGACGATTTTGCATTACGATGATCCCAACCAGACGCGGAAGATTGTCGCAGGAATGGTCTTTACCATCGAGCCGATGATTAATGCCGGTACAGCAACGACCAAGATCGATCGGGACGGCTGGACGGTACGCACCGCCGATGGCAAGCGTTCGGCCCAGTTTGAGCATACGTTGGCAATCTCTGACGAGGGGCCAATCATTCTCACCGCGTAGCCTAAGGGATGTTCAACGCAAAGGCACGACGGTCACAGAGCACGCAAAGGATCTTGTCGGCGGGGTAGAAGACCGCTTTGGATCGTTTCCAAACATCCTTGGCGGCTTTGCGTTCACCAACCTTTGCAGCTTTGCTCACGTTGCATCTCTACCAGAGGAGCGAATATGACTCCGGAAGAAGAATTGATCGCGGCCTTAGCGAACGATGACAAGGAGCGGGCGAAGACCATTGCCCGCGAATTACACGCGCGAGGGCTTGATATGAGCGCAATTGAGGCGGCCTTGGCGAAACAGCCGCACCTTGAAGAACAGCTCTGGGCTATCTTCAACGATGTCATCCCGATATCGCGGCGGGCATTGAAGCGGCGCGCGATCCGGGCGGCTGAAGAACGCGATTGGGGTGATTGGCAAGAAGGTCGTCGCCGCTAATCTCAATGCACGCGATACAGCACGATCGTCTGTGCGCCGCTTTCATCGCGCAGCATGATTTCGACTTGATCGGGCCGGACAATACCGCGTGAGAGGGGATCGTAGTTTGCAGCACCTTCAACGTAATAGTAGTAGATGCTACCCTCGTAGCGAAAACCGCGGATGTTGCTAGCCCGGATTGCTACACCCGGCTTTATTTCAATCAACGGGTCGAGGATCGCACCACTGAGCCGGCCCTTGATTTCATGGGTTAGCGGCGTTAAATCTGGTGTGGCAGCCAACGGGGTGCGTGATGGCGCAGCACTCAGCAACCAACCTAGCACGCTAACGAGCAAACACAGCTCGATGCCAACCATCAACAGAAAGAGGTTGAACCGCTGTGTGCCGAGAAACCGCTTGATTGTGATACGCTGCTCTGCGCTAACCGACACCATCGGCTTGATCATACCAATTCTCCAACGTAGTTGCTGCCAAATTGTCACCAGTGGCTGCGATGAAGAAGAGAGCGTAGGTATTGGTAGTTTAGCAAACTACTGTTACCAATGCCATAGGTCGCTGGTCATATTTCGCTGAGAAATATCAACGTATCTGAGAAGTTGTCGGCCGCAGGAGCCAAATCACCCTACCACTGAGAAACGCTGCAAGCGCAGATAAACACGGCGAGACACCACATTGCATTTACATTACGCTTACATACAACAGACGAACAGGTTCGGCAAAAAGTTTCAAGGAGTGACCATGCAGGTTTGGAACGTAGCTAGATTGCGCAACGGCATCGCCCTCCTTGGTGGTGCGATCAGCGGGTTGCTCATCGCGCGGCTCGTGCTCAAGGTGCTGGCGGCGCGACCTGATAGCCCTACAGTTTCGTGGCTCTACACCCTGACTGCACCGTTGGTTACGCCGCTGGCAATAATCGACCGCGATCAACCGCGCTTTGGCGCCGTGGTAGAGTTCGCGACGGTAGCCACTCTGATTGTGGTGATCAGCGTCACCGCACTGAGTTGGGTCTGGTTGGGAAGGAGACGGCAACCGTGACCGACCAACTCCTAACCATACTCTCTTGGCTTATCTTCTTCATGCTGATTGGCGTTACGCTGGCAGCGATCACGCTCTGGCTCATCTGGCAGCGCATCCGCAGCCTGAATGTCCCCCCTGATGCCGGCTTTTTCGAGACGATGCATTATCTACCGATCGCATTACCAATCGCACTCGACCTGCTCGACCTAGGGTTGGATGTACTGGCCGCTCCGATCAGTTGGGTACTCCTCGACCGGTTAGGATTGCGCGGGTTGCGTAACAAGGCTGTAGTTGAGGCGCTGATCCCGTTCACCCAGCCGATCCCGGTCTTTACCATCGGCTGGCTGATTGCCCGTTTGAGCGGATTAGGGAAAACAGTGCTCGAAGAGTCGTAACGTTGACAGGAAAGGCGTATGACACAGCAGATAACACTGGCGTTAGATTGGACACCAAATACCAACCATATTGGCTTTTACGTTGCTATCGGCAAGGGATGGTATCAGGCTGCCGGTCTTGAAGTTGTTCTACGTTCGCCGGAAGAAGACAACTACCAGACAACGCCAGCGGCAAAGGTGGTGCAAGGCACAGCCATGCTGGCAATTGCGCCGTCTGAAAGTGCGTTGAGCTATTACCTGCACCCAACGAAGCCGTCGCTAGTGGCGATTGCAGCGCTTGCGCAGCGTGACACTAGTGCGATAGTGACTTTGGCGAGCAGTGGTATCGACCGACCGGCGAAGTTGGATGGCCGCCGGTACGCTTCGTACAATGCCCGTTTCGAGCGCGCGATCGTGGCACAGATGATCCGCAACGATGGCGGCAAGGGCGAATTTGACGAAATCTTCCCGCCCAAACTCGGCATTTGGAACACCCTGCTCACCGGCAATGCTGATGCGACGTGGGTGTTTTTGCCGTGGGAAGGGGTACAAGCACGGCGGGCCGGCATTACACTCAATGCCTTTCGCCTCGACGACTACGGCATTCCTTACGGGTACACACCGGTGCTGCTGGCCCACCCGCTAGCAGTGCGGAAATACGCCGATAGCTTGCGCGCGTTCCTTGCTGCAACTGCTGAAGGGTACCGTTTTGCGGTCGAACATCCCACCGAGGCAGTGGAGCTGCTGATCGCGACGGCCAACCATCCTGATCTGTCGGATCCGGCGTTCGTCGCCGAGAGTTGGCACGAACTGGCGCCCGCGCTGCTGACTGACGATGGACGGTGGGGGGTGATGAAGAGTCAGCGCTGGTGGGCTTTTGTGGAGTGGATCGAGCGACGAGGGATGGTAGTTGATCGGCGAGGACAACCGATACCGTTGGCGCCAGATACCTACCGTGAACTGTTTACGAATGAGTTACTCATAGGGTAATACTGCTGAATGGTACGATGCAATCACCTTTGAAGGTGATTGCATCGGTCACGCTTATGCGGCTTGAAACCGTAACACAACGACGTCATTCCTATCAAGAAGGGAAAGAATTCCAGCGGTTAGTTCATACCGAGTTGCGTCCGACAATGCTTGGTGGAAGGCCATTTCTTGGGCAGTGACGGCATCATCGGCGCATGCCATCATCGTGCTGGTCACCTTGCTCACCGTGATAGTGGCACCGGCAACGCGGTACTGACCGCTAAAGCCATTACAGCCGGCAAAACCACTGACCCGATCGGTTGGGTTAAACTGGATCGTTACTGACTGACCAGCAGCGATCGGTGGTTGGCCACGGATCTCGATCAGTTGCCATTGGCGATTGATCAGAGCTGATGGAGCAGCACTGCTACAGGCAACGAACAGAAACGCAACGAGCAGAACAATGATGGCACGGATGAACATCATACGTATCATTCCTTATTGCAATAGGGCCTTCATACCGCAAAGAAGACGGTATTCAGTGTAAGAAAGTTCCGGCATACCCCAGCGCCGCGCCGATGCACTCTGCGTTACAATATAGACGGATTACCGACGAAGGAAAGGTTGCGCTTGTATGATCATTTTGAACTATTCCCACCCCATTCTCGAAACTCAACGCGAACAGATTGTGGCCCTAACCGGACAAGCCATCGAACGAGTCATCGATATTAACAGCCAAATCGACCAACAACAACCACTCGGCCCACAGATCGTCGCGCTCGCCGATGCGGCCGGCTTATCAGCCGCGCAGTGGCAAAGCGAAGCCATCCTCGTCAATTTGCCGGCGCTGAATTTTAGCGCCGCCGCTCTCTTGGCAGAACTCCACGGACGGATGGGCTATTTTCCGCCGGTGCTGCGCTTACGGCCCGTAGCTGGCGCTCTGCCGCCGCGGTATGAAGTAGCTGAAATCCTTAATCTACAAGTATTGCGCGACGAAGCCCGCACTCGCCGCGCTCAGTAGAGCACTACGTATGATTGATCGCCTGATCTATCTCGATCACGCCGCCACGACACCACTCGATCAGCGAGTGCTAGCGGCGATGATGCCCTTCCTGACCGGTATGAGCGGCAACGCATCGAGCATTCACTATGTCGGACGTGCAGCGCTCCAAGCGCTTGATGATGCGCGTGAACAGGTGGCGCAAGTGCTTGGGTGTCAGCCGAAAGAGATTGTCTTTACCAGCGGCGGCAGCGAGAGTATCAATCTCGCGATCAAGGGTGTGGCAATGGCGTTGCGGGCGCAAGGAAAAACGCACCTGATCGGCAGTGCAATTGAGCATCACGCCGTACTACACGCGCTTGATTATCTGGTCGAGTACGAAGGATTTACCGTCACGTTACTACCAGTTGATCGTAGCGGACGGGTGAATCCCGCCGATCTCGCAACGGCAATCCGACCTGAAACGGCGCTCGTTTCGGTGATGTACGCCAACAACGAAACCGGCATTATCCAGCCAATTGCCGAGCTAGCCGCTATCTGCCGCGAACGAGGAGTGCTATTCCATACCGATGCAGTGCAAGCACCCGGTCAATTACCGCTTGACGTGCAAGCGCTCGGGGTCGATTTGCTTAGTCTCACGGCGCACAAGTTTTACGGGCCGCAAGGTGTCGGTGTATTGTACCTGCGCCGCGGCACACCGTTGGTACCACAGATCAACGGCGGCGCCCAAGAGCGACGGCGGCGCGCCGGCACTGAAAACGTTGCTGGGATCGTCGGATTGGCAAAGGCGCTCGAGATCGCTGAATGCGAGCGTGGAGATTATTTCACGCGGCTGCGCGCACTCAGCGACCGCTTGATCGACGGCGTGCTAACCCGAATTCCCCACTCGTGGCTCAACGGCGACCGGGTGTACCGCCTGCCGAGCATCGTTAATCTTGGCTTTGCTGGCATCGAAACCGAAAGCCTGCTGCTCTTGCTCGACCAGCGCGGCATCTGCGCCAGTTCAGGCAGCGCCTGCACCTCCGGCTCGCTCGAACCATCACACGTCTTGCTTGCCATGGGCCTCGCACCTCACGAAGCCAACGGCTCGATCCGCTTTTCGCTTGGACGACAGACAACCGAGGCGCAGATCGATACGCTGCTTGACGTTCTGCCCGATCTGGTCGGTCAACTGCGGACGTTGACGCCGTGTGGGTGACATTGGAGGGGGGACTGGTACACTGCTACGTCGGAGGTGCAGCGATGATCACAGAGGTAGCGGCTGAGAATTTCAAATCTTGGCGGGATACTGGGCCAATCCGAATGGCACCGATCACCGGTCTGTTCGGCCCCAACAGTTCTGGCAAGACAGCGATCCTTCAGCTCTTGCTGCTCCTCAAACAGACAGTCGAATCCTCCGATCAACAACAGGTATTGCAAACAGGTCATGAACACACCTATGTCAATCTAGGTACATTTTTCGATATCATTCACGCACATCGTATATCTAGCGGAATCACAATATCTATCGAATGGCACCCGATCCAAGAGGTGTACATCCCAGAACCCGATCAAACATCCCATCCACAGCGCTCGATCAAAAAATTGAACTTTTCAACTACTATACAAGACCTAAGAGACAGCATTGCTGTTAAGCGGTTTACATATTCATTCTCTATTGGATCGCACCAGTACCAGTTTGGCATGGAGCAAGAAGCAGAGCAAAAGTACAACCTGCTTATTAAAGGATACGATCTCAAGCCTATTCACAACCGTTCTACTACCTTTCCTGCCCCGATAAAATGTTATGGCTTTCCCAGTGAGGTGTTTGCGTCCTATCAGAATGCCAACTTTCTAAAAGAGTTCGTGCTTGCATTTGAGAAGTTGGGCCAACATATCTGGTACCTTGGCCCACTACGCGAGTACCCCAAGCGCACTTACGTATGGAGTGGTCAACGGCCACAAGATGTTGGTCAGCGTGGCGAATTAGCTATTGCCGCATTGCTTGCAGCTCGGAAGAGTAAGGCGGAGCATTATTCAGGCGAAAGTCTTGAAGAAAAGGTAGCACAATGGCTAAAAGAGCTAGGTCTCGCACATCATTTTTCAATCCATCCTTTCCCCTATCCTCGCAACGAGATGTATGAAGTATCAGTCAAACTAACACCGGGCAGCCCCGATGTTCTGATAACTGATGTCGGTTTTGGTATTTCGCAGATTCTACCGGTGATCGTGTTATGCTACTACGCACCGAAAGGTGCAACCATCATTCTTGAACAGCCTGAAACGCATCTGCACCCCAGTGTGCAAGCGGGATTAGCCGATGTCTTAATTGATGCCATTCGTACTCGTCAGATTCAGATCATTCTCGAAAGCCACAGTGAACATCTCTTGCGCCGTCTTCAGCGCCGAATTGCTGAGGGAACATTAGACTCAAGTGAGGCAGCGCTCTATTTCTGTACCACCAATAAGTTAGGTATCTCACGATTGCAACCGTTGCAGCTTGACCAGTACGGAAACATCACCAACTGGCCGGAAAACTTTTTTGGCGATGAGTTTGGCGACATTGCGGCAATGCAGGAAGCTATGCTGAAACGACAACTAGGTAGTGCATGAGACAGCAAACTGTCATTGTTGATGTGAACGTTGCCATCACGGCAAACGGCAGGGCTGCGCAGGCAAGTCAAGCGTGCCAATTGGCTTGTATTGACAGATTACGGCTCATTCAAGCAAAACAGCGGGTTGCCCTTGATACGTTACAGTCCATATTGCAAGAATATCGCAGGCACCTGTCGGCGACGCCTTTTTTAAGTGGCTTTGGAGTAACGCTTTCAACCCTGAGATATGCACCATCGTTTCGATCACACCGAGCAATAACGGTCGCGAATTCGCCGAATTCCCCGATGACCCGGATCTTGCCCAATTTGATCGGTCAGATCGCAAGTATGTGGCAGTAGCTATTGCGCATCCCGATCATCCACCGATAATCAATGCAGTAGATAGTGACTGGGTAAGGTATCAAGCAGCGCTTGCTACCCATCACGTAACAATCGAGAATATTTGCAACGGGCAACAATTTGCTGCCGATGTCTGAGGCAAAGGAAGGATTAACGTGTTCCCATCCATCACCATCACCGGCGAGCCGTTTGAGCGTGGTCGGCAGTACGGCGCTGTCACTGCTGCACAGATTCGGCATAGCATTGCCAGCTATGCCCGCCTGTTTGCCTACCGTCGCGGGTTAGATTGGGAGGCGGCCCAAAGTGAGGCGTTGGCTTACGAACCACTTCTGCGCGAGCGTGCCCCTGATCTGCTCGACGAGATGCGCGGCATTGCCGTCGGTGCCGGGCGTACCCTCGCTGAAATTATTGCCCTCAATGTACGCACCGAGTTGCTGGCCGGGGTGGGGGTCGGGGTGCATCATCCTGCTGCGGCAGCAGCACTCGCCCGTAATCGGGCTGCTGGCGTGCCGCAACACATTGAACAACCGGCGATGACACGCGACGCAGCCGGGGATGACGGCGAATGTACGACTGCCGCTGCTGCACCGCCGGCTACTGCGAACGGCGGGGTATGGCTGGCACAGACGTGGGATTGGCAGGGTGATCAGCGGGCGGCGTGCATACTGTTGCGAATCATCAGCCCCGATCAGCCGCCGATCTTGACCTTGACCGAAGCAGGGATGGTGGCGAAGATCGGGTTGAATGGAGCCGGCGTTGCGGTGGGCTTGAATCTGTTGCGTTCGCGGGCCGACGGCCAGCGGCAGGGGATGCCAGTGCATGTGTTGTTGCGCCAGATGTTGCAAACGACCAGTGTCGCGGCGGCCCGCCAACTAGCCGAGCACATTCCGGCTAGCGGTTCGTCGTGCATTACACTGGCCGGCGCCGGCGGCGAACTGTTGGCGCTGGAAATCACCCCAGAGGGAGTCGCTGAGATACTGGCACGCGCAGGGCTACTGGCCCATGCCAATCACTGTCTCGATGCCGGTACAGCGGCTGGCGAGTGCGCCTTAGAGCCAACGTCTACAAGTCGCGAGCGATATGGACGGGCATGGGAACTGCTACAGGCTGCGGCTGGTCAGATAGATCGCACGGTGTTAGAGAACATTCTGCGCGACCACGAGGGTGCGCCGCGCTGTATCTGCCGCCATCCCGATCCGCGAATTGCGGCGGTTGACCGCACCGAGAGTGTGTGTGGCGTGATTATCGATCTGGCGGCGCAGACGATGCACGTCGCGGCGCATGTGCCGTGTACAACGCCGTTCGTGCCGGTACCAATCTAAAAGCGCAGCGGGGGCAGAGGGTTTTAACGCAAAGGCGCGAAGGACGCAGAGATTTTTGGATGGGGTATGAGTAGGGTTGAGGTTGTGACCAAGTTTTCTTTGCGTTCTTTGCAGTTTTAGGCCTATTCACATCTTTTGTTTAATGCAAAGATACGAAGAACGCGGTGGACATTCAGAAACGACACCAAACATCGTAACACTTCCCACATAAAAAACCTTTGCGTCCTCTGCGATCATTGCGCCTTTGCGTTTATGAAAACGGACAGCCGTCCATCTCTACATTACCCGCGGCGGCCAAATTGTCGTTCGAGCTGCGATGGTGTCATCAGGATCATGGTCGGGCGGCCGTGAGGGCAGGTACGCGGGCTAACGCACTGTTCGAGCTGGCGGATCAGTTGGCGCATCTCCTCGTGTGAGAGCGGCTGACCGGCGCGCACCGAGGTATGGCAGGCGAGCGTGATCAGCATTGCCTCGCGCCACTCGAGCGGACTGCTGCCGCCGCGTCCGGCCAGCCGCTCAGCCATCTCGTGCAACGCCTGCGCCAATTCGTCGAGCGGGAGGGTGGCCGGCATCGCGCGCACCAGCACGCCAGTGCCCCATGACTCAAGCACGAATCCCCACTCGGTCAGCTTCTCGGCATTGCCCAACAGCAGTGCGCTTGCTTCCGGGCTTAACTCAACCGCCTGTGGCATCAGTAACTGCTGCGACTCGACTGCCCGCTGGGCGTATTGGTTCATCAGCTTCTCATAAGTAATCCGCTCGTGGGCGGCGTGCTGGTCAATCAGATACATCCCTTCCGGCGCTTCAGCGACGATATAGGTCAAGCCAACCTGCCCCACCACCCGCAGCGGCGGCAGCGATGAGGGTGAGGGGGCTGGTACTGGGGCAGGCTCAGCCGTTGGCGGCGCAATCGGCACAGACGATTCAGACGCAACCGGCGTATCGGACGGCGGCAGCGGCAACGGCGTCGTCAGATGTGCCGCCGGCGAACCGGCATCCCAGCGCGAACGAGCGCGATCCCACGCCGCTGCACCCACTCCCCACGCCGATGGTGGCGGCGACGGCGGCTCTTGGCCGAGCCGGCGCAACTCGAACCGGCGCTGGGCCGTCGCCGGATCGGGCGCATCCCAGACCGGAACATCGGCCCCGCTGATCAACGCATCGCGGATAGCGCGGCCCAGTACGCTGTGAACATGAGCGGCATAGCGAAACTTTACCTCACTTTTCGTGGGATGAACATTCACGTCAATCGCGGCTGGATGCACGCGCAGGTCGATAATTGCAATAGGAAAACGTCCCTTCATCAACATCGTATGGTAGGCATTCTCGACCACAGCCGCCAGTGCGCCACGCGGCTGCAACGCACGCCGGTTGGCGAAGAGCGCGAGATAACTGCGCGAACTACGGGTCAGTTCGGGCGGCGAGATCAAGCCACGCACTGACACCCACAACTCATCGGCACCGGCTTCAGCCTGCACCGGCAGCAAAGATCGTCCCACTTCAAGACCGTACAACTCCACTGCTACTGCGCGCAGATCGCCATCACCGGCGGTTTGGAACATCACCCGGCCATCAACCACGAGGCTAAAGCTCACTTCAGGGTAGGCAAGGGCGTACTGCTGAACAATCGCGCTAATCGCGCCAGTTTCGGTCGCCTCAGAACGGAGGTACTCGCGGCGCACGGGGGTGTTGTAAAAGAGATTGCGCACCGTGATCGTCGTGCCCACCGGACAACCGCAGGGCAAACGCGATTGCACCTCACCGCCGGCAATGCGCAGCTCAACTCCCACCTCGGCCTCGGCCACGCGGGTGATGCAGATCACCTGTGCCACGCTGGCGATGCTGGGCAAGGCTTCGCCGCGAAAACCCAGCGTGCGAATCGCCCACAAATCCTCGGCAGATTGGAGCTTACTGGTGGCATGGCGGGCAAACGCCAACTCCACTTCATCGGCCGGAATGCCGCAGCCGTCATCTTGCACTCGAATCTCACGCAACCCACCACCGCGCACCTCAACCACGATCCGGCGCGCGCCGGCATCGAGCGCGTTCTCGACCAGCTCCTTCACCACCGACGCCGGGCGTTCGACCACTTCGCCGGCGGCGATTTGAGCAGCAATGGTTTCATCGAGCAAACGGATGGGCATAGGCATCGCCCCGTCATGGCGTACTCGTTGGCAATGGCGTCGCCGTATTCACCACCGTTGCGGTCACCACAATCGTCGGCGAACTCAACAACGGCGGCGGGGTACGCCGATCGGTCAGCGTAACAAACAAGCTCAAGCCAATTAACATTACGAGCATAAGGATCGACAGGGTCAGACCAACCCGTGACAGCGGCTTGGCTGCCGGCGGCGCAGCCACGGTTGGCGCTGGTGAGGCCGCGACTGCGACAGGAGCGCTCTCTCTGACAGTTGGGTCGAGGCCATCAACCTGCGCGATCACCACGGTAATATTATCCGGCCCGCCGCGCGCATTCGCTTCATCTACCAACCGGCGCGTCGCCACATCGAGCGGATGCATGCTGGCGATCGCGGCGATTTCGTCATCGGTCAGTAAGCCATGCATCCCATCGGTTGAGAGCACAATGGTATCGCCGGGCAAGAGCGGCTCACGGAAGAGATCGACCTCAACGTGCCCCAGATGGCCGATGGCGCGGGTGATAATGTTGCGGATGGTGGAAGCACGAGCCTCTTCAGCGGTCAGAAGGCCAGCAGCTACCTGATCGCCGATCAATGAGTGATCTTGGGTAATTTGACGGATCTGGCCTTCACGCACGAGGTAGGCCCGGCTGTCGCCGACGTTAGCTACATAGAGCGTATTGTGCCAAAAGAAGGCAGCGACAGCGGTGGTGCCCATACTGCCACGCCCTTCGTCGTACACGCGCTGGTTAGCGGTAACAAAGGCGTGACGCAAGCCTGCCGCTGGATCATCGCCGGGTTGGAAGGTAGTGATGATCGTCTCGACCGCCAGCTTGCTCGCGACTTCGCCAGCTAGGTGTCCACCCATTCCATCACAAACGACAAGCAGCGTTCCCTGCCCCACCTCCGCGCTGCCATACGCATCCTGATTAATCTCGCGCCGCTTGCCGGTATCTGTCCGGGCACTGTACCGCACGCGCATAGGCGATCCTGTTGCCTGTTTGTCGAATTGTCAGCAGTATACCATAACGCGAACCTGTAAGACGCAGAGGCGCAAAGCAGATGAACGTTGGAGGGGCGCCCAACCGAGCGCCCGGCGTTGGAGACGCCCGGCAGGCCACCCAACACCTACCCCCTCTACACCCTCGGTGGATCGGTGTAAGAATTTATGGTACCATTACAAGACCGAATGCTTGATTAAGCAAGGATTTGTGCGATGCCAACGATCGATTTCACCCGCTACTACCGCCCACACGAAGTCGAAGCCGCATTGAAAGCATGGGCCGAAGCATACCCGCAGCTCTGTGCGCTGCGCAGCATTGGTACGAGCTATGAAGGCCGTCCAATCTGGTTAATGATCCTCACCAATCAAGCTACCGGCCCCGATCACGAGAAGCCAGCATTCTGGCTTGATGCCAACATCCACGCGACCGAAGTCACCGGCTGTATGGGAGCGTTGCACGTCATCCAGACCGCGTTGGAGCAATACGGACGCGATCCCAACCTTACCGTGCTGCTCGACGAGCGCGCGCTCTACATTGTACCCTGCCTCAATCCCGACGGCATGGAACAAGCGCTGACTTCACCGGTCTATGTGCGGTCAGGTACCCGCCGCTATCCTTTCACCGACGATCGTGACGGGTTGTACCCTGCCGACATCGACGGCGACGGCTTGATCTTGCAAATGCGCATAGTTGACCCTGACGGCGGCTGGAAAGTAAGCGAGCGCGATCCGCGCCTGCTGCGTCCGCGCGCGCCTGATGAGCGTGGTGGTACGTACTACCGGGTTTACACCGAGGGGTATATTCGCAACTACAACGGCTACGAAGTCAAGATTGCCCCGCCAACTCAAGGGCTTGACTTCAACCGCAACTTTCCGTACATCTGGGCGCCGGAGGGAGTACAGCGCGGCGCCGGCCCCTACCCAACCTCCGAACCAGAGATTCGAGCAGCGGTCGAGTTTCTCACGTCGCACCTCAATGTCAGTACCGCCATCTCGTACCATACCTATTCGGGTGCTATTTTGCGGCCCTACTCTGATAAACCTGACGATCAGATGCCGATTGACGATCTTTGGACCTACAAAGAGCTAGGCCGGCGCGGCGAGGAGATCACTGGCTATAAGTATGTTTCAGTCTATCACGGCTTCCGTTACCACCCGCGTGAGGTCATGCGCGGCGCATTTGACGACTGGGCCTACGAACAGCTCGGTATCTACGCCTTTACGGTAGAATTGTGGGACATGATCGGCGAGGCGGGCATCAAAGAGCGCGACTTTATTGAGTGGTTCCGCGACCATCCCGAAGAGGACGATCTGAAACTACTGCGCTGGAACGACGAGCAACTCGGTGGGACCGGCTTTGTCAACTGGCGGCCCTTTGAGCACCCTCAACTCGGGCCAGTCGAGATTGGAGGTTGGATCGAACGACGCACCTTTGGCAACCCGCCAGAGAAGTTCTTGCTGCGCACCCTCGAACCGAACACGCGCTTCGTGTTGGCCCTTGCTCAAACCGGGCCGCGCCTCGAGCTACGCCACGTGCAGGCCGAACCGCTCGGCGACGACCTCTATCGCTTGCAAGCAGTGGTCGCCAACAGCGGCTACCTACCAACGTATGGCAGCCGAAAAGCGCAAGAAGTCAAAGCTGTGCAACCGATCGAGGTCGAAGTGAGCCTACCGGAGGGTGGCGCGATTATCAGCGGCGAACAACGGCAAGAAATCGGTCAGCTCGAAGGGCGGGCGAACAAGCGTGTCTTGTGGGGAGGTAGTTTCCCCACCGATCACCTGCGACGCCTAACGTGGACGATCCGCGCCCCAGCGGGGAGCAGCATCACCGTCACTGCTCGTTCGCAGCGGGCCGGTGTTGCGCGGACAACCGTAATTGTGGGGTCGTAAGTGCATAGGACAGCGGCGCGGCCGAGTACCGCGCCGCTGGTTCATCAGTTACCGGTTGATTGCCGGCACAAACACCCGGAACACACTTGCAATCCGATATGAGGCCACATAACTGGCCAGCGGATTGTTACCGGCATTGGTAAATCCGCCGCCTACATACACCTCGCCATCGGGAGCAACAGCCAGTGCGAGGACACTATCATTCAGCGCGCCATCGCCGCTGCCATTGCTGCCCAGCCCGCTCCACTGCCCCGTCGCCGGGTTCCACACCGCCACATAATCAGCCGCCGCATTACCGCCGGCATTGGTAAACCAGCCGCCCACATACACCTTGCCATCGGGAGCAACAACCAGTGCGGAGACACCACTATTCACCGCGCCATCGCCGCTGCCATTGCTGCCCAGCGCGCTCCACTGCCCCGTCGCCGGGTTCCACACCGCCACATAATCAGCCGCCGCATTACCGCCGGCATTGGTAAACCCGCCGCCCACATACACTTCGCCATCGGGAGCAACAGCCAGTGCGGAGACACCCCAATCCAGCGCAGACGAGCTAGCGCCACCCAGCGCTGCCCAGCTCGATCCCCGCCATACGGCGACATATTGTGCCAGCGGCTGTCCGACAACGGTACTGAAATTACCGCCCACGTAGAGATTGCCGCTTTGATCAATAACTACTTCCAGAATGAGAGCATTAAAAACGGCATCATTGCCCAGCGCCGTCCAGTTACTGCCATCCCACACCGCCAGATAATCCGCCGCCACTTGCCCGGCAGCATCCGTGAAATTACCGCCCACGTAGAGATTACCGCTAAAAAGGGCCAACTTATTGACCGGCGCGTTCAAGGCGCCATCGCCACTGCCATTGCTGCCCAGCGCGCTCCATTGCCCCGTCGCCGGGTCCCACACCGCCACATAATCAGCGGTATTGATTCCGGCAACATCAGTAAACATTCCGCCCACGTAGACTTTATCAGCGGTAGCGAGCACCGTATGCACAAAAGAGACCACTGCGCCATCGCCGCTGCCATTGCTGCCCAGCGCCGACCAGTTGGTTCCATCCCAACGTGCGATATGATCAGCTTCGGCGATACCGGCTGCATCCGTAAAATTGCCGCCAATGTACAGATAGCTTCCCTGCGCCACAATTGCATTCACCGCGCCATTGAGCGCGCCATCGCCGCTGCCATTGCTGCCCAGCGCCGACCAGTTGGTTCCATCCCAACGTGCGATATAATCAGCTTCGGCGATACCGGCTGCATTTGTAAACCCCCCCCCTACATACAAGTGACCATTCTCATCAATGTAAAGCTCTCCAACATAATCGTTCAAAGCGCTACTACTGCCCAACGCCGACCAGTTGGTTCCATCCCAACGTGCAATATA
This sequence comes from uncultured Chloroflexus sp., assembly GCF_938091255.1. Classification (NCBI taxonomy): domain Bacteria; kingdom Bacillati; phylum Chloroflexota; class Chloroflexia; order Chloroflexales; family Chloroflexaceae; genus Chloroflexus; species uncultured Chloroflexus sp. The sequence continues at coordinate 10,216 of NZ_CALLJH010000009.1, read as the reverse complement.
ATCAGCTTCGGCGATACCGGCTGCATTTGTAAACCGGCCCCCTACATACAAGTGACCATTCTCATCAATGTAAAGCGCTTCAACATAGCCGTTCAAGGCGCTATCACTGCCCAGCGCCGACCATTGCTGCGTCACCGGATTCCACATCACCAGATAGTCAGCGGCAGGAATGCCGGCTGCATTCTGAAACGTGCCGCCGATATAGAGATTGCCATTCCCGTCAAAGACAATCGACGTCACAACCGATGAAATCGCCGCTATCGTCCGCTGCCCCAAATGCTCCCACTCCGCCGAGCTCGCCTGCGTCGCCGGACGGAACAGTGGCCCGCGGGTCGGGTCAAGGTTCACATCCCACCCCCTGAGGTCAAGCGCGCCGGCGGCGAGGCCATCGGTGCGCAGCGTGCCATCAGCAGTCAGTAACGGCGCCACCGGCAGCATGGCGGCAGCGACCGGCATCGCAGCCGGCGTCGCGACAACCGCGCCGGCCAATACCAGCGTCAAAATGGTGAGCAGTGTGACATAACGAAAGAAGGTTGGCATGGTGATGACTCCTGTGATCATGTACAGTAGCCGGCAACTGCTGACGCACAGCGATGCGGCTATGCACTCATAGCCGCGTGGAGGTACGTCAATATAACCCTACACTCCCCGTAGGATCAGTGGATAAGATCGCGCACTACTATGAAACCGTTAATTTCCATACTCTTTCGTAAAATCGGCGGATGCGATTGCACAATCTTAAAAACTGGTTGATCTCCATAGAAACAGACCAGTCACCATCTTTAAACAGAAGCTCATTCCCAATAATCCGAAACGAGCCAGTTCTGATAGCGTTACGTAAGTGATGAACAGTGCTTGAGCGGAAGAAGTCACGGAATGGTTCGAGAACAGGGCTGACAGGCAATTCAGTGAGTTCCTTCTCTAAAGCTTCCTCATGCATCAACACGAACGCAGCATAAGCTGCCATTGCAACTACAGCTTTGTCTTTTATGAATTTGGCCAGAGTTGCTTGAAGAGGTCTAAGACTATCGAATTGGTCATAGTTAAGCTCGTCAACATCGATAACCATCAAAAACAAGCTAAAACCCAGATCCATTTTTTCTTTATCATTAATAGACAATTGATCCTTAAGTGGATAGAGCGCTTGCTCTATCTGATCAGGTGTAGTATCTGTCTTTAGAAACACAGTAAGTACCGGATCCATAGTTTCACCTCCACAAGCTTGTTACAAAAGACCGCAGCGAACACCGTTTGGTTTAACGCTACTACTCGCCCTGAAAAAAACACACCGATAGTTTTCATTTTACCTCACCCCATTACCACAGTATTACCAGAATGTCTAATAGTGTATACATCACGATCTTTGGTTAGGTACTCACCTTACGCAGTTTTGAGTAAACTTGAAGCATGAAAAACAGTAAACTCCTTGACCTGTACAGCGATTATCTGATGAGCGCCTTCGGGCAAACTACCGCGACTGGCTTGTCTTCTCTCTTGAACGGAGAAGTCAGTCATGATCACGTCCAACGCTTTCTGACGAGCGAAGCACAAACATCAGCCGATTTGTAGCGGGTTGTCAAGCCGCACGTTCGTGAGAGGGAAAGCGAAGAAGGCGTCATGATCGTGGACGACAGTATTGTCGAGAAGCCGTATACCGATGAAAATAAGATTGTCTGTTAGCACTATGATCATTCCAAACAACGCCACGTCAACGGCATCACCGTTGTCACGTGCTTGGATCACAGCCGAGGTATCTCGCTGCCCGTCGGATTCGAACCGGTTCACCAACCCAACTGCTCCCTTGACCCTAAGGATGGGAAAGAAAAGCGTTGCGCAGACACAACCAAGAACGAAATATCCCGTGACCTACTGGCACTAGCCGTAAAAAACCGGATTCCGTTCAGATAGATGCTCAATGACATCTAGTTTGCTTCCGCCGAGACCATGCATGTTGGCAACTTCACCCTCAAGCAGGAGTTCGTGATGCCGCTCAACGGCAACCGCAACGTGGCGCTGCGTGCGGAAGCCAAGCAGCAGGGACGGTACCGGCGAGTGGACACGCTGGAACTGGAACCGATGCAACCTGTCACAATCTATCTGGAAGGCGTAGGGTTTCCGCTCCTGCTCATCAAACAAGTCTTCACAAACGACGATGGTTCGACCGGCATCCACGATCTGGTCACCAGCGATACCACCTTGGACGGGAACGGGATCGATCAAAAACGATGGAACGTGGAATCCTTTCACAAGTCACTTAAACCGAACGGTTCACTGGGAAAGTCGCCCACGCACACCGTGACGACACCGACCAACCATTGCTTTGCGGCCTTGGGTGGATCCATCAACCTCGAACGACGCAAAGGCAACACCAAACTCAATCACTTTGCACTCAAGTCCAACCGGTATCTCCATGCCATTCATGCCGCTCAAGCCAAGTTGCGGGAACCCAATCCCGTTCAACTGGCTGCGTAACGTGAGTTATTAAACAACTCTGTTGCAATAACACCATCACCATTGCCGTTGCTGCCCAAAGCGCCCCACGTTTGCGCAACCGGATCCCACACCGCTACATAATCAGCTGCCGGAATGCCTGCCGCATCGGTGAAAGCACCTCCCACACATACCAGACCATTCAGCGCAATCGCGATACTCAAAACCGCGCCATTGAGGGCTGAAGTATTGCCAAGGGCACTCCATTGGTTAGAAACTGGATCCCACAGGGCAATGTAGTCAGCCGCACTGATTCCGGCAACATCGTTAAACACTCCACCCACATATACCCGACCATTTGCATCTACAGCCAAGCTGCTGACGTTAGAAGAAACCCCCTTGATAGCTTCATCCGGCCTTGCCCCAAGATTGCGCCAGTGAATTGGAATGTGATGCAGGATTGATCTCACGTCGTGTCCTACCGGCATAGTGAAACACGTCAGTGTCAACCGCAGCGGCTTGCAGCGATGCAGCCGGTAGCACCTTCGCCAGTGCGATAGCCCATGCAGTGAGAATGGCGAACAGATGCCGAGTGCCTCGCATCATGCACCTCCCTGTGGATGGATTGGAGAAGAGACTATTGGACAACTTTTTCTTGCATTTATGGATGAAAAGCTAAGACGATAAATCTTTCGTCTATCTAACATCTTCGCCTAACCATATTATTGTCAATATTAACACAAAATCAACTATATAAACCATGTTTTCTCATTTTTAAACGTGTATTAAAAAAGCGAGGCACTACCCGTAAGGGTAGCACCCCGCTCTATTACCTATAGACAGTGTGGTGCGCGAACCAGTACGCAGGCTATACGGTCTTTAATGCATCCACCGCAGAGCATCAGCGATATTGCGCTCTGCCAGCATTATCAACACACGATAAGCGAGCGCGGAAATCACGATATTAGCATCACAAGTCTTACGCAACGATTCAGGACCCGCAAGCCTTGCACGCACCACCGTCCCACCCAGTCTCTACTTCGCCAACATACCCCATACCACCAAGACGAACCCGATCAGGCCACTGGCAATGGCCGCACCATGCATAATGCGCGCCCACGTTGCCGCCGACGCGGCCAGTTCTTGTTCACTCTTCCGGCTTACTAGAAAAGCTTGTTTGCTCTTCGCAGGATGACGAGCAATCGCTACCCGGCCCCCCTGATCGATCGCCGTGCCGAGCACAAACACGCGAGCGCCCACTTCCAACCCACGCTCGTATTCGCGCCGGCCCAACGTGCGGGTTGCGCCCGTCCACGGCTGCGACATCTCGACAAACCGGTTGCCGGTGTCGATCAACTCCAGCGTCGCCCCATCGGGCAGCACCTGCACGTGACCACGCTCATCGCGCACCATAAACGGCACGCGGCGTTCATTCTGCTCGATCTGCTCACTGCGCCGCTCAACCCGCGTCTCTGGCTTGCCATTCGTCGTCGTCGTCACCCGTTCTTCGTACTCGCGATTAACGGTGTAGGTGTACGCAACCAAGGGTTGCCCTGAAACAAGGCCGACCAGCGGCGCTGCGCACTCGATCACCCCTTCAATTTCGCAGGGTTGGGCAAAGCCGCTCGCGCCCAGTGCAGCGGTAATGCGCTGATGAATGGCCGCCAGCGTCGCGGTATCGTAGCTGTCTACCGCGTTGAGGGTGTGAAGTTTGTTGGCATTGGCACGGGCGACAGAGAAAAAAATCACGGCCAGCACCAGCAACAGAACGCCGCCGATAACCATGGTGCCTCCACAGAGATGTGCAATATGCGATTGGTGATGATCCCAAAGAAAAAAAGCACGGGCAGAGTAATACTCTGCCCGCGCAATGCCTCGGCTTAGCTATCCTTCTTACCGCCCAACAACCCGCCGAGCAACGTCTTCGCTGCATCAATTTGCTCGGAAAGGGCACCAATATCGCCCTTCAGTACCTGATCAATCTGGGTTGCGATCGGTTCAGGCAATTTATCCTTCAAAAAGCCAACCACCACATCAACCGCCTGTTGCGCTTGTTCAGCGCTGACCCCCGTCTTTTCACGAATAAGCTCCACGAGCGTTTTACCCGAACTCATACTCCCCGCTCCTTTCCAGCAGCAACCAGCGAATAGCTTCAGTATATCATCTCGCGTCAAGACGACCGCGCGGTGCGAAAGAAGGTCACCATATCAAGCATCCCGTACAAACTGGCACTGCTAAAGGTGATACTTGTGCCAGCGGTATGGCGCAAGACCAACTCTTCCCAAGTCGGTAGTTCGGCTTCAGCTTCAGCAGCCAGCGCCGGATCGGCGAAATAGCCGAGCGTCACGTGCGGCGCGTATGGCTCGTAGGCGGCAATACCAAATCGGTTACGAAAAGTTGCATTCCACCCGCTGCGTAACTCAACGAGCAACGAGAAGGCTTCGTTTGTGGTTGGCGTTGGCTCCAGTAACGCTACTAATGCAGCGTGCTGCACAATAACCAAGCGACTTACCGTAAAACCAACTTGCCACCCACGCCGACGGATCAGTGGCGAGCCGGCAATGGTACCGCTGATCAGATTGCCGTGACTAAGCGCACCGGGAATATCAAGCAAGAGATCGGCGATACGCTGACGCGCATTCGGCAATGCCTGTTCAACATTTCCATCGTTTGGGCCATCCCACAGGGTGACGTGATAGGTAGATGGCGGCAGCGCGCAAAACAGATACCGACGCAAAAGCAGATCGGTATTGAGCGTACACATTGCAGCACGCAAACCGCGGTACAAGGTATATTCGGGGATGGCATCGAGAGCGCACTCGAGTCGCAACCATGGCCCATCGCGACGCAACCCGACATTATCAAAGAGGACAGTTAGCCCCCGATACGTCGCCCAACGCGGCACAAAACCGGCGATTTTTGGGTTGGCGATGGTCAACATAGTGACCAAATCATTCTACGTAACGCCATGGTGCGAAGCATAAGAGGACGAAAAGGGAACATTCTAAGACGCGAAGGACACAAAGACGCAACGGGGTGGTGCAAAGTAAGTAGATCAAGGATTTCCGTTGCGTCTCTGCGTCTACTCATGAGTCATTAGCCCTCACGAGCCTTCAGGTCTTCGAGGATCGGCTTCGCCCCCTGCGTCAGCTCATCGTTCACGGCTGCAAATACCGAACTTGGTGCTTCACCGTTAACGATAATCCGCTCAAGTCCTTTGCCGATAATCTGGTCACCGTTACGCACGAAGACACGCGCCGCATCTTGCGCCCGCGTCTTAGGCAATTGATCGACGGCGGTCTTGAAGTTGGGGTTCTTGTTAAAGAACTCCACCATCTCTGTCGTCTGCTTCGTACTAATCCGTACCGGCATATACCCCGTGCTGCGCGCCCACACTCCCGCATTGGTCGTACTAGTGGCAAATGCAATATATTTCATCGCTGCTAGTTGCTTCTCGGCTGGCGCCCGACTAACCACCGCCAAGCCTGCCCCACCGGTTGGGCACCCAAAGTTCGTCTCTTTGGGCAGAAAGCCAACACCGACTGGGAAGGTAGCATTCGCCTGAATACCGGCCAAGGCACCGGTTGAAGCCATCATTGAGGCGATAGCACCACCGAGAAAGTCTTGATTGAGATTGGGGCTAAGGATTGCCCACTTATTCTTCACCACTGTATCCTGATAGAATTGCGCCGCTCGCAACGTGTTAGGATCGGTCATGGTCATCGTGAAATCGGGCAGTGAGTACTGCCCGCCAAACTGCCAGACCACACCTTGGAACAGCCACGCAATGTAGCTAGCACCGTTGGGGTGACCAAATGCGGCGCGGCTGCCATCACTCTTCACCAACTTCGGCGCCCACTCCGTAAACTCAGCCCACGTCTCTGGTGCCCGATCAGGCAAACCCGCCTCGGCCCAGATGTTCTTGTTGTAGTAGAAGAGCGGCGTACTGCGCGCAAATGGTATCCAGTAATGAACCCCTTTCCGCACGCCTTCATTCAGCAACACCGGCTCATAGTCATTGAAATCAAGGTTCACCTGCTTGGCCAGATCGTCGAGTGCAGCGATTGCCCCAGCCAGATAAAACCCGAACCACCACACATCCGAGAGCAGAATCACATCAGGCGTTGTATTAGCTTGCAACGCTGCGGTGAATTTCTGCGCCGTCTCTTCGTAGCTGCCTTGGAACTGATACTCGACCTCAACTTCGTTCTGCGACTCGTTAAACGACTTCACCATCGCCTGCTCGGCTTCACCCAGATTACCACTGAACGACCCCCAGTACGTAATCTTGACCTTCGAGCCGGGCTGGCTAACCACTGCCGGCGCTTGAGTCGCCTGAGTTGCGGGCTGACCGCTCTGACCGCCACACGCCGCCAAGACCGCCGCTCCGCCGCCTGCCATCATCAGGCGCAACAACTCGCGCCGCGTAAACGTCTGCTTCATACTCGCTCCTTTGTCACCCTACGAACCAACAATCGAACGACACCTGTTTATCTATATGCATACGGCCCAATGCCGTCATGCGCGATATGAGAGCACTACCAACAATACCCTACCCCTTTACCGCACCGGCAGTCATCCCCTCAACGATGGCCCGCTGCGCGAGCAGGAAGCCGATCAACACCGGCACGATCAGGAACAGCGAACCGGCCATTACGACACCCCAATTGGCCAAACCCTCACTGTTGCGCAGCCAGAAGACGCCAATCGGCAGCGTGCGCATATCTGTAGTGTTGGTGACAATCAGCGGCCAGAGAAAGTCGTTCCACTTGCTCACCACCGACAACAGTGCCATCGTTACAATCGCCGGCTTGGCAATCGGCGCGACAACGCTAAACAGAATGCGGAAGTGACCGGCGCCATCAACCCGCGCCGCTTCGAGAATCTCGCGGGGCACGGCTAGAAATGCTTGGCGGAGCAGAAAGGTGCCATAGGCAATCGCCGCCCCCGGCACAATAATGCCTTGGTAGGTATTGATCCAGCCGAGACGGGCAACAGTGAGGTAATTGGGCACAATCGTGATCTCCACCGGCACCATTAGCGCTGCCAACAGTAAGAGAAAGACTAAATCTTTGCGTGGGAAGCGCAAATAGGCTAACGCGTAAGCTGAGAAAAGAGCCAGTGTCACTTCAGCCGCAGCGCCAAAAAAGGTCGTGATAAAACTATTCAGATAGTACCGACCAAACGGAGCCGCCTGCCACGCCGCCGGAAAATTGGCCAGCGTCGGTTTAGCTGGCCACCACGTGACCGGTAACGAGTAGATCTCGCGCGTCTCCTTAAATGCGGCTGTGACCGTCCAGTACACTGGCAAGCCGATAATGAGCACGATAATCAACATTGCTGCATAACCGGCAACTCGCCATGCTAGTACCGAGAATGGCATGCGCCGACGGAGAGCGATGACCGGTTTACTCACTTGTTCGATTTCATTCGTCACAGCCATATCCAAACCCAGTCTCCGAAACTTTACTGTTACAGTCGAGCTAATCCGTAGCCTCTTTCACGGCCTTATCACCTCTTCACCCAGCCCCCATCATCCATACGTCACTTGTCGCTCGACATACCGAATCTGTACAATCGTCAGCGCCAGCATGATCAGGAATAGCACTACTGCCACCACGCCCGCCTTACCGGCGTCATACGAGACAAAACCCAACTCGTAGAGATGGAACACCAGCGTGGTCGTTACATCAGCCGGGCCGCCGTTGGTAAGAACACGGATCAGGTCGAAGGCTTGAAAACAACTCAGAATACTGGTCACCGACAAAAAGAAGGCAATTGGAGAGAGACCGGGCAACGTCACATGCCAAAACCGTTCCCACGCGCCAGCGCCATCAACCCGCGCCGCATCGTACAACTCACGGGGAATATTCTGCAGACCAGCAAGGTAAATGACGACCGCGTAGCCAATATTCTTCCAGACGTAGACGATGATCACCGCCGGCATTGCCCAGAAAGGATCAACTAACCAGTTAGGTGATCTGAGACCGACGAAACTAAGCAGTTGATCGATCAGCCCGTAGCGCGGATCGAAGATATAGCTCCAGACCACCGCCACCACTGCGCCTGACATCACTACCGGTGCGAATACGACTGCCCGCGCAGTATTCCGGTATAACAACCGCTGATTCAGCAGCAGTGCTAACAACAGTCCTAACACCAGCGTCAGTCCCACTGACCAGATGGTAAAGGTAGCAGTCTGCCAGATAATGTTCCAGAAACGGGGGTCGCTGAACGCAGCAATGTAGTTTTGCAAGCCAACAAACGGCATCGTGGGACGCAAAAAATCCCAGCGCACCATGCTGAGATAGACGTTGTAGAGTAATGGCCAGTAGGTGAATACGCTAAACAAGAATAAGTTGGGGCCGATGAATAAGACGAAGAGTAACCATTCGCGATGTTCGCGCCGTAACATATTTGGATGGCGCTCTTGATGAGGCGAATACGTGGCCATAGCAACTCGCAATACAGTTTTATTTCGATAGCTAGACAATGGTAGTGTGTTTAGGTTAATCAATCATCATTGATATATTAAGAAGGTATTAACGTTTCATCATGCCACCATTAAACGGAGGAATGCTTTGTGTAGCGACACAGGGTTGTGCGCGCCACTCCCTCACCCTCGGCCCTTCCCCTGCGGGGAGAGGGGTCAGTGGAGGGCGGCATTGATTCCGCATCTCAAGCAACGTTGCCCCCCAGAGGAGAGTTGAAAGGAGGGTTTCGCGCACGATCTGTCAACCTTTGTTGGAACTTCCCACTCCGTCTACACCTCCTCTGCTCAGGAGTCCTCGAGGCGTAGGAGGGTGGGAGCAATGGCACACAGCAGCGCAGAACGGCGATCTAGACACACATCCAGAGATGGGTCCCGACCGTGCCGGCCCGTCAGCGCGGATCAAGCGAGCCGCACCGCCATGCGACGCGACGGTTGGAATCCAATGGTCAGACCACCAGTGTGGCTCACGCACGGATCATCCCCGCCTGCTGCCTTTTCGCCAAACTTGTACAGCTATGGCACGTATATCTATTTGCGATCAGATTGACATTCCGCCAGTACGGATGAAATGGTACGATAGAGGTAGTTGTCATCTCACGGAGAGAGACCCATATGCTGATAATCTCACGCACCATTGCCGGCATCTACGTCCTAGCCACCTTGATATTGGTCATTGTGACAGTTATTTTTGGACCAATTGGATGGTCGCCACTCCCCTTGCCTACCGCCGCACCACCGATCCGAGTTGAGCTTGCAGTGAGTTCAGAAAAAGAAGCGTGGCTGCGTAGTGCGCTTGAGCGATTTGCCCGCACTAATCCGACAATCAGCGGTCGTGCGGTTGAGGTGCGTATGCGCGTGACCGGCTCGATCGATTTGATTACCGCCATTGAACGTGACGGCTACCAGCCGACCGTGGTTAGCCCGGCAAGTGAACTACAACTCGCCGAACTACGCCAATGGCGAGACGATCTGTTGCGCGAGCCAGCCCAAGCGCTGGCCTTTACGCCGCTCGTCGCCCTTATGCGCGAAGCGCCAGCCACGAAGGAGATTGCTAACCCGTGGCAACTCTGGCAGCGTCAATTCCCCGATCAGATTAACAATGTCAAGATCGGCATCTCGTCACCAATCAAAAGCAATGGTGGGCTACAGAGTTTGATCGTGCTAGCAGCGCAGTACCATGATGAACAAACAAGTCTTACGGTCGATCAAGCCAGTGATCCGGGTTTAGAAGAGTGGCTACGCCAACTGAATAGCAGGATAGTCGGATGGCCAGAGAGTACCGGTACGCTTACC